>PUNP01000874.1 GCA_003551785.1 Candidatus Brocadiaceae bacterium
CATATCCTCAGAAGATTTTCTGTCATCATCAAGCCTGCACTTGAACGCACCGTCATCTTCTTCCCCGCTTTCCCGCTCGGTTTCAGGAAGGAAAGAGTCCTTGTGGAAAAAGCGTTCAAACAATCCGTATTCTGCTTCATTCGAGGTCTCCAGAGCGTGGCCCAGCGGGAGTTCCACGTAATCTTCACAGGGGCGAGAAGATTTTGTGGAATAAAGCCGCCATATCTCACCGTCGGTAAGAATCCCCCATGTCAGGTCACGATCCTTGAGCTGAGCAATAAGTTTGGCGGAGAAATAACCACCCAAAGCCGTACTGTCGATATCATAGCCGGGTGGGACAACGTACAGGACGGTGATGCAATGAGAAAGCCCGAAGTCTTCATAGAGGGGATAAACATTTTGGGAAGTATGAATGCTGAGGGATGAAGGAGGAATATTGTTTTGGGAAACGTTGCGCGGGGGGACAAACTCAAGATAATTCAATGCCTTTTTGAGGAATTTCTGCCAGAGCGAATCGCCAGTCTGACTCTTGCTGCTCAGCCAGGCATCCCGCAGTGTGTTCATACGTGCCTTTGCGTTACTATCAAGTTCAACTCGCTCTTTAAGGTCTTTGACAAACATTGAGCTGAAAAGTCCGATGTTTTTGGGATGGATATTATTTATGGTCATATTGTTATTTCCTTCACTCTGAATTAAAGTTGAGAAGCCGCTATTTCATGTTCATAATTTCAAGGTTTCTTGCTGTTTGACGACGAATCGTTGATGCGCATGGCGTTTGAAATTGTAGGATTCGATGAATCTGTCATGTTGGATGACAAGAAGAAGACAAGGGGTTCGATTCCACGTCTCTAACTGCCGAGCAAATTGATGCATACACTTAGATTGGTCTATCCATGTCGCAATAAGGAATTCCATATCTGAAACAATCATCACATCCGAATGGCGACATTGAAATGCTGAACTCTTTCCTGAAGAGAGCTGATTAACGTCTATATCTTTCAAGAAGTCAAAAAAACCACGGACAGAGAATTTTCGCAGGGAATTTGTCAATTCGCGATCCTGTCTGAAGAGTTCCATCAGGTCAAGATAGTTGCATTCGGCACGTTCAGCCAGTTTGGATGCCCAGTTCCTGTGCTCCCTGTAATCGCGAGTCATCACCGCACACGCTTTACCACGCCGACGCGATGGCATCTTTTTTATTAGTTCAACCATATCTACGGCTTCATTCATATCACGTTTCCCTTTGAGTTCATCTCTCATCATCATAAAAGTGTTTGCTCAGAAAATAGCCTGCTTCCATATCCGATTTGAGGCGTATCTGATCGAGATTATGTGTAGTTTCGTAGCTCAGCCAGCCACGATCATGCAGGTTTTCAATCTGCTGCCGAAGGGTAGGCTCATCAAGTCCAAAAACAATAGCGGGCGAACCGGCTGCAGAAGCCAATTCTTTGATTTGAAGGAGCCGACTTTCCTGTCGGTCACAAAAGTCATATATCATTGCACACAGGACAGAAGGGATGAAGCCGCTGAAACGCCGCAGGTAGAGCATATCATCAACATCACGACAAAGCAGTTCAAGAGTTTTAAAATTGCGCTGAGTATAGGCATCAACAACAAAATAAACTTCCTGGAGCAGATTGTTCTTTATTGATTTATCCGAATAATCTCCGGCTAAAAGCTTTCTCAATGCGGCAATGATATCGTTGTAAGATAAAGGAGCCTTCTTGGGGAGTAAATTATTGAATATTTCGTACCAGATTAAATTGCGGGAGGTGCTGGAGGCCATATAATGACACCACTGAAGCGTGCCTTTTTGTTCGAGAAAGACATCCTCTTCTGCAATGACCAGACCGGCAGATGAGAGAATCTGTTTTACGGGAACGATCAGCCCCATTGCGGCACCTATACTGACGATGCTTTTAACATGCTGACCAGCTAACCCCGTTTCGTCTTGAAGCGTTTTGCGAGAAATCCGCTTCGCTTCCTTATGATCGAGCATTGAATAAAGAACCCGCGCAAGCTGGTCGAATTCAAGATTATAACCGTTAGATACCTGGAATTTCCTTGTATTGCTATTCGGGCGAGTGATTTTAAACGACGTCATCTTTTCGTTTTTTCCGTACTGCTCTTTCGATTCCAGTTCTTGATGGGGTGTATCCTCAGTTTCGCATGGATCATCTTCAATAGAATTATGTTTGGGTGTATCATCTTGATCCCTGCGCATAACATCGATATTATCGAACAAACCTGATTGGTTACTCATAGTGTATTGTTGAGGGGGTGTGTGTCTTGTTTCACTTGTTTTTCTTAAAAAATCAACAGTTTTTAAAAGGACTGCCGATGCTTCACCTAACCCTTTGAATTTCATCAGTTCAGCAACTGATGCTGACAGCACTTTATTGACACCCCCGAAATGTTTGTTCAAATTGACGGCAAGCGGTTCAACATCCTGACGAGGAATAGCAAAAGTAAGAACCAACTCTAAAATTTCGTCATCAGACAGATTCTCCCCCTTTTCCAAAAACCTCTCCCGGAGTCGCTTTCTGTGTCCACCTTGTTTTTTTGGGGGCATATAGATAATTCCCGATTAAACCATAGAAGCGTCTAAAAAATTAAATATTATTTTGATTTTATTGTCACCATACAACTTCTTCGCCTGTTCATACTCCTTTGAAAGGTCGATACCGACATCCATCTCCGGATTAATCTGCTGAAAACCAACATACATCATGCACACAAGCTGAAGTCCGGTGAACTTGCCGGGCATGGAACGCAGCGTGTATTCACTGTCCGGATCGTTAATATCAAGCCCGCTTCGCCCTGGTCTGCCCCCAAACTATGTGCCCCTTGATCGCTATCTCCGTCACCACTTCGTTCATTATTATGTCTTCACTTTCAAGTTTCTTGAGAAACTTATATACGCGATCCATACTCAAGTCATTAACATTTTAACATGATAACCGTTCTAAATTGGTTCAACTCACGAGGGAAAAACGCTCAATACGGAAGTCACCCATTCTGGTCTAACCGTACAGAAAAGTCCTAATATAAGGCAAACCACTCCTGCTTTTTGCCAGTGCATATCTCCAAGATGGGCTTCTTCCATCTTTTGCTCTAATTCCTTATTTAAGTCATTTATAGAATCATCTATAGTCTTAAGCTCATCCCTACGTGTTTTGGATTCGCTTTTGATTTCTTTCCGAAACTTTTCTATCTTTCCATCCAAAGCATTGTATTTTTTTTCGAGTTGAGAGACTCGGTCTTTTATATTGTTCAGTGGTGGAATGGATTCGCCAGATGCTTCACTTATTTTTTGTTTGTGGGTTAAGTCCGAAACCTTATGATATACACGTTCTTTTTTTCGCAATTTTCCCGCTACCTTATGGACCACACCTAAAAAAGCCTTGTGAAACTTTTCCCACTCCCGGTCTTGATCAAAAACTTCCTGTAACTTCCATATGCCGGATATAATAGTCAGTAACCCAGTGACTTGAAATGCTATGCCCGTATCTATTATGACTTCAGTTAATTGGGAACTGCCCCATAACCTATAGGATACCACCACCCCTACGAACACTGGAATGGCTGATAAAATTAAAAATGCGTAAAATGCGTTAATCCGAGTTTTATTTGGTTTATCTTCCATTTAGCAATTAGAATTATACTTTGTCTTTCTGCACTCAGTTACCACTACTTGCAAATCTCTTACCCTTAACCATATCTTCAATGTCATTTAGTTCCAATACCAGCCTCCGATTCGATGAAGCCAAAGAACCGGTTAATCCGCCGCAGCTTCTCATCATCGGTTTTGGAAAGAGCTATTCTGCGATTAATGAATATGATTTCGACCGTATCGTCAGTTAATATCAACTTCAAATGATCAAATTGCACAGGACTTCCGGCTGAACTGTCGCCATAGCATCCAGCCTCCAATTATCGTGTCTTATGGCATTCACACGGGTTTGGCGTCGTCTTTATCTTATTACCATGCAATAGTAAAGTCAAATACATATTCGATGTTACTAATCATGAAATCCACGCCGTTTTTAGGCTCTTCATACAATGCGCTTAGGCAAACCCAA
>PUNP01000542.1 GCA_003551785.1 Candidatus Brocadiaceae bacterium
GCACAAGCTGTCTCCCGTTTTATCTTTTTGAAGGGGAGATGCCCAATAAACCCAGGATCGCCATGGAAGTGTGGGACATGGAGCCGACGGATTGGGCGGAAGCGGCGAAAAAGCCCTTTGAAGACGTTCTGAAGGATCCCGCCGCATGGGCGAAAAAGTGTGTAAACGACTACGGGGCGGAAATCATCGTTTTGCAGCTCAAAAGCGCTGATCCCAACGGCATGGACGCAAGCCCCGAAGATATTGTCAAAACCGTTAAAAGCGTTGTCGACGCCATTGACGTTCCCCTGATCCTTTGGGGTACGACCAATCCGCAAAAAGACGAGGCCGTTTTAAAGAAAGTGTCCGAATCCTTTGAAGGGATGAACCTTGTCCTCGGTCCTGTCGAAGACGACAATCACAAGGGCGTCGGCGCTTCCGCCATGGGCTTCGGCCAGTCGGTTATTTCTTCGTCTCCCATTGATGTCAACCTGGCCAAGCAGGTCAATATCCTGCTGGAAAACCTGGGTGTTCCCAATGACCGGATCCTTATCGATCCCACCACCGGCGGCTTGGGATACGGCCTGGAATATACCTATTCCGTCATGGAGCGTATCCGGATGGCCGCCCTGATCCAGGGCGATGACAAGCTCCAGTATCCCATTGTCAACAACCTCGGAAATGAAATCTGGCGCTGCAAGGAAGCCGGCCAGTCCGCCGAGGACGCCCCCGAACTGGGCGACCCGGAAAAGCGCGGCATCATGATGGAAGCGGTCGGCGCCGTGACGTACCTCGTGGCAGGGGCCGATATCCTTATCATGCGTCACCCGGAAGCGATCCGCATGACCAAAGCGTTTATCGACTTGATGACGGAAGGCGGCAGCGCGGCGGATGTCGCACCTGTTCAAAAGCGCCTCGATGACGCAAATGTCGATTTCGCGAAAATATCCCCCGAGCCGGATTTAACCATCGAGGAAGAAAAGGCGAAGCCGGCGCCGGAGAAGAAGGCGGCACCAAAGAAAGCCGAGGAAAAACCCGCCGCCAAGCCCAAGGAAGAAAAGCCCAAGGAAGAAAAAGCCGCACCCGAACCAAAGGCGGAAGCCAAGCCCGAGCCCAAGCCCGAGGTGGACGAGGCGGCCAAGGCAAAGGCTGAGGAAGAAGCCAAGGCAAAAGCCGAAGCGGATGCCAAGGCAAAGGCCGAGGCCGATGCCAAGGCCAAGGCCGACGCCGAAGCCAAGGCAAAAGCGGATGCCGAAGCCAAGGCCAAGGCCGACGCCGAAGCCAAGAAGCAGGCCGAAGCGGAAGATCGCAAAAAGCGCGAGGCGGAAGAAGCGAAGCTGCGCGAAAAGCGGCAGAAGGAACGTGCGGAATTGAAGAAAAAGCAGGCGGCCGCCGCCAAGGAAGGTGTTACGGCGACGCCGGCAGGGGAACAAAAAGACCAGCTGACAAAGATTATCGAAAAACTCGATCGGATTCATCGGCGGGATGCGTAATCCTATCGATTGAACGGATCTGTCAACCGGACAAACCGGGCGGGGTGTATCCAGCCCGAATGCATTGACAATGCCGAATATAAATTACTGAACAAGAGGAGGAACCTCTAATGGCAGAAGAAAAAGAAAAAGCAACCAAGTCGGCCAAAATGGCTGACCCGGTTAAGGCGACAATCGACAAGGCAACCCAGGACATGATCGTTCGTTCCCAGCAACTGGGCATTGAGACGATCTTTGACCGTGCCGAAACCATGAAGCCCTGCAATATCGGTCTCCAGGGCACTTGCTGTAAGAACTGCGCCATGGGCCCCTGCCGCCTGCCCCTTCCCAAGGGCGGCATTGAAGGCGAAGACACCCGCAAAGGGCTTTGCGGCGCGACCGCCAATACCATTGCGGCCCGAAACTTTCTGCGGATGATCGCCGGCGGGTGTGCGGCGCACTCCGACCACGGCCGGACCGTGGCCGAGGTTTTTCTGGCCGCGGCCCGCAAGGAAACCAACGACTACCAGATCAAGGATACCGTCAAGCTGGTGGCGGTGGCCGAGGCCATGGGCGTGGCAACGACGGTCGAGGTCGACGGTGAAACCAAGGACCGGGACCTTGACGAAGTGGCCCTTGAGCTGGCCGAAGTGGCCCTGGGCGAGTGGGGCAAGATGGAAGGCGAACTGGTCAACCTGAAGCGGGCGCCGAAGCCGACATATGAACGCTGGAAAAAGCTGGGCGTGCTGCCGCGAAACATCGACCGGGAAGTCGTGGATATCATGCACCGGACCCACATGGGCGTCGACCAGGATTATCACAACCTGATGCTCCAGGGCGCCCGTGCTGCGCTGGCAGACGGATGGGGCGGCTCCATGATCGCCACGGACCTCCAGGACATCATGTTCGGCACGCCGTCACCGCTCCAGTCCGAAGTCAACCTGGGCATTATGAAAGAAGACCACGTCAACATCATCGTCCACGGCCATGAGCCGGTCCTCTCGGAAATGATCGTGGCGGCTTCCCAGTCCAAGGAAATGCTCGACTATGCCAAGGAAAAAGGCGCCAAGGGAATTCAGCTTGGCGGAATCTGCTGCACGGCCAACGAGATTCTTCAGCGACACGGGGTTCCGCCCGCGGGCACTTTCCTGCAGCAGGAACTTGCCATTATTACCGGCGCATGCGAAGCCATGGTCGTCGACGTGCAATGCGTGTTCCAGAACCTGGCCAACGTGGCCAAGTGTTTCCATACCAAGCTGATCACCACCCATCCCATGGCCAAAATGGAGCAGAACAACGTCATTCACATCCAGTTCGACGAGCACCATGCCATGGAAGATGCCAAGCGCATCGTGAAGATGGCTGTCGATAATTTCTCCAACCGCGGTGCCGACGTCATGATCCCCCGCCAGAAAGCGACCCAGGTCGCCGGTTTCGGCGTGGAATCAATCCAGTACCACCTGGGCGGCACTTTCCGCGGCGACTACTATACACTCAATGACAACATCATCAACGGCCGTATCCGCGGCATCGCCGGCGTGGTCGGCTGCAACAACGCGCGGACCCGCCACAACGAAGGGCATATCGCGATTGTCAAGGAGTTGATCAAAAACGACGTGATCGTTTTGACCACGGGGTGCAACGGCATCGCCTGCGCCATGGAAGGGCTGCTGACGCCCGAATCGGCCGGCGTATATTGCGGCCCCGGCCTGGCGGAAGTCTGTGAAACCGTGGGTATCCCGCCGGTGCTTCACCTGGGGTCCTGCGTGGACAACAGCCGGATCCTGCTGGCGGCCACCGAAGTCGTGAAGGCGGGTGGTCTCAGCGATGACCTCAAGGATCTGCCCGCTGTCGGTTCCGCCCCCGAATGGATGAGCGAAAAGGCCATTTCCATCGGCCAGTATTTTGTTTCTTCCGGCGTATACGTTGTGTTCGGCGCGAATTTCCCGACATCCGGCGCACCGGAGTTCCAGAAGCATCTGTTCGAGGATATGGCCAAGATGTACGGCGGCCGCTGGGATTTTGAACCGGACCCCTACCTCCATGCGCACAAGCTGATCGCCGCTATCGACGCCAAGCGTAAGGAACTGGGCATTGACAAGGCAAGGGAGCGCGTCCTGATGGATATGGCCGACCGGCAGAAGCTGGATGCCATGTAATCGGACGAAATATAGGACACGGACTATCCCGAAGATATCTACACATATGAAAAATCCTCAACGAAGGAGGAACACATGTCAAAGTTGATCGCATTCGCCGCTATTCAAGGTGGCTATAAAGTTGTATCCCAGGCAGAGGGCGAACTGGACAAGATGCTCAAGTCCTATGACGCCAGCACCAAGGTGGAATTTCCGAATACCGGATATTTTCTGCCGGTAATCTATTCGCTCACCGGCATGAAGGTTGAAACCCTGGAGGACATGAAGGCGCCTCTGGAATTTGCCCGCAAACTGCTTCCCCCCCATATCAAGGGAAAGCATCACCTTCCGTTTCTTGGCCCCCTTTTGGATGCCGGCATGGCCGCCATCCTGGCTTACGAGCTCAAGGAAGGCATGCGGATCGTAAAGGAGCCGGATTTCTATTACCCGGAAGAAGACCCGGATATTGAAAACGGAAAGA
>PUNP01000384.1 GCA_003551785.1 Candidatus Brocadiaceae bacterium
ATCACTGTGCTGGTGCTTTCCGATTGGGTTATCCATCCTGCAAATTCTCTATCTACTTCAAAAATGTCTCTTTCAACCCATGAATCGTGTTCAATCCTAACTTCTTGCGGTAGTTCATCCAATAAACATTCAAGTGCATATCTATCATAACTATAACATGTCCTCTTTTTTTTCTGACTAGTCGCTATGTACTTTCTGGTTCTTCTTGTCCTCTCCCAATGGCACCAACAGCCAATTAAGTCCGCGCCTGTCAATGAATAGCAGTCTCCAAAATCTACAAGACTTATTTCCCACTGCACGTCATCATATTCTGCATGTTGTCTCGGCCAAGTCCATCCATATGCTTTCCATTCTGTGCATTGAACTATGCTATGAGTCTGAACCCATTCGCAAACTTCACAGACCCCTGCTGCCGATGTAATATCACCTATACTTGGTTCCCCAGGAGCCACTATTCTATGATCCGTCCCCATTGGATCAATTGCTATCATCGGCCTCCCCCCCACATACTCATACAAATTCCACCCGTCAACATACCCCAGCGGATCGCGCTGCAGGAACCTTCCCAATTCAGCACTCATCATCCGGTTGCGGTAGTAATATAGCCCGGTCTCCGGATCGTAGCGCCGCCCCTGGAACAGGTAAACATTCCCCACGGCACTTTCGTTGATTTCCTGATCGCCGGCATCAAGAATGGTAACTTGGCCATATGCCGAATAATGATACCGCTCGACAACCACGCCGTTCTCATCCGTCAGCGCCCGCACGTTATACATGTTGTTGGTATGGTAGTAGTAAGTGTCATTGCCGGCAGTCAGCGTAATCGGTTCGTCGATGTAATTGCCGTACGTATATTCTCTTTCAACCTGCCCCTGACCATCCCTTTCCTCCACAACCTGCCAGCCGTCGTAGACATATTGCGTGGTGCCGTAGAGATTCCCTGAATTCTCCACGATACGCTTCACCCGCTGGTTTTCAGTGTCATAGCGGTAAGTGGCAATAGTATCGTTTTGCGTCTTACAAACGACCTCAACAAGCCTGTTGAACACATCATACACATACTCGTGCTCGTGATCTTCAATAAGGTTGCCGTTGTCGTCATAAACAAGACCGGTCGTAATCTCATTATCACGGTGGATCAGCTCGTTGACGGCGTTATGTTGGCGCAGTTCGGTCACGCTGTCATAACTCGTCTCATCCCAGTTGCCGACGGGGTCCAGGTTCCATGTCTGATCACCGACAGGGTTGATGATCTCGTCCTTTTCCGCATTCAATTCACCCCTTTCCCAGTCGGTGAGCCTGTCGAGCTCGTCGTAATCGTAAAGCTCGCTGTCTGCCGCCACGCGCAGGTCTTCCTGGTAGAGTTTATTGCCCATGCCGTCGTAATCGTAAGAGAAACCGGCAACAAGCGTCTGGTTCTTATGATACTCCCTTGAGGTTATCCTGTAAAGTGAGTCACGCTGGTTTTGAAGCACCACGCCATTTCCGAACGTCTGGCTTTCCACAAGATTATTCACATCATATGTGAAGCTCGATGCAAGCTGCGCATCCCTGTGAACGGAGGTGGGATTCCCAGCGGCATCGTAGTTTTGCGTTACGAGCGTTCATTTTCGCCTGCAAGTTTTTTTTGGGGATAAAACATGCGTACAACTCTGTTAATCAACACTATATCTTGTCAGACCCCAACGTGTCGACACCAATGTGGTTACAATGTTGTTGGTCCGCCCCCAATGTTGTGAAAAATCCAAATAAATTACTTATCGAGAGCCGTCCCCGGAACACATAGTTTGCCCTATTCATGCAAATTCACTTCCCAATCCCAACTATCAAAATAGGCACTGAAAAGCATATGCCCTTCCGGCGTACGTTCATATCCGATAGGCTCATTTGTCGCAGGGTCCAACAGAACTCTGTCCAGATACTCGGGAACAAGTTCCTCAAGCTCGTTTGGGAATTCTCCCATCTCCAGCCGCCGACGTTCCAGGGCCACGCCGATCAAGGCAGCCCGCAAATACCAATGGAGTCGTAGCATAAATCCTTTCCCAACTACACCATGGTTCATACGAATGCCGCCTCCCCAGTCCGCACAGTACTGACTTATCTTGAAAATGCCCGGTGGATCGAACCGTGGCGCGCGTCTGTCGGGCAGCGGCTGCCCCTTCCCCGAGAGTGCTTCCCGAACGTCGGTCTGGTACCAACGAAAACTCTCGTCCATAAATCTTTGGAAATAAATGTAATCCAGATGCCACACCCCCAATAATACATAAGCCGGGGGCAGATTTAGGTCTAATATTTCGGTGCCAAAAGGTTCGAGCGAGGATCTTACAATTGGATCCGGTGCCAGGGCTCCCTCTCGCAGGAGGTGAAAAAAAGCGTGGGCTTCACACCTTCGCCCTGCCGCGGCCCGTTTCCAGACGCCGGGAAGGTCCGCGGACTTAAGCTCTTCGGCAAGCAGGGCAAGCTGTTCGTCATCAAAACGGACTCTGGACAGAAAAAACTCAAGCCAAAGGCTCGCAGCCATAAGAAAGACACCCCGTGCGGACTGTGCCTGAACCACTGGTTCCGCCTCCAGAGATTTGGCAAGGCCGAGCAGCGAGTAGATACAACGGAAGGTTCGATCCGCGTCGTCTCCCCACGATGCCATAAGAGTCTCCAGACGGAGTAAAATCCTGGCTCGCTCCAGACATGCTATGTGCTGGATGTCCCGGGCATGCCAACCCTCCAGGGAGTCTTCGTACCAACTCGGCGAAAAATGAACAGGATATCTGCAATGATCGAGGGATGCGGCTTCCTTCAAGAGTTCGAAGGTTTCCTTCTTCTCGGCCAATTCTGCGGACAGCTGGTCCACGGCCTCCCCGGAAGGTGGGTTCTCCCGCAGCGAATTTATATCGGATCCGTATGGAGCGTACTTCTGGTGCATGCGTTTCACCCAATTCTCAGAAAGAGTGGAAAATGCCCGCATGTAGAGGTCCGCGGCATTTCGGGCCCCATCCGGGGGCTCCGAATAATAGTCGTTCAGGTCCTCGAGAGTCACTGGATAGCCCGAACTCCGAATATGATCATGCCGGCTGTCAATCAGTCTCCACAGAACAATTCGATACCCGCAGAAAGCAGCTAAAAACCCGACCATGACGGCCAGAGTCCATTTCCTCCGGCTGAAAAATCGCCAGAACCGACGTCGCCACTCATTTTTTGACACCCTTTGTTCATCGCTTACCATTGTATCTTCTCTCCGGCTTCAGGATGGAAGCCACTCAGTTACGGGCATACCTTTTCGGCCTTCTTCTCAGCCTCTTTTTGGCAGTATCTTATGACCTCTTGTAGTTTGTGGTAATTCTCTTCTTCTAGATATTCAATAGGCACCGTATTGAACCAATCAAGTGAAGCTTGCCCAGGGGCATCGGTCATGTCTTCTCCTATCTCCTTCCGAATATCCATGCACGTATACGTTGTCTTTTGGGTACTTTTCCAAGTGCCCGGTTCATCTGGCCTAAATATTATCCAGTCCCGTGGCCATCGTACACATTTGCACTCCTGGCATTCGATTTCAAATTCGAGGTGGACCCCCTGATTCCGCTGGACGGTGTGGTGGGGAAAGGGAACAAACGGTTCCGTCACGGACGGCCATACACCTGGGCCCCGTACGTCTTCGAAGACGGCCAACGCCGCAAATAAGGCGTGAATGTGCGCCATCTGCCGCTGTTGTCGTGCAGTCCATCTGCCAAAGGGTTTAGGCGCAGGACCAGACACGATATTACGTTGTTCTCCTATTTCAGGGCAACCTTCCAGTCCCATCGGATCCGTCATAACAACTACTCGCCCATCGACGTATTCATACAAATTCCACCCGTCCACATACCCCAGCGGATCTCTTTGCAAAAACCTTCCCAATTCAGCACTCATCATCCGGTTGCGGTAGTAATAGAGGCCCGTCTCCGGATCGAATCTCCGACCTTGGAACATATACACGTTTTCAATGCTGCTTTCCGGGATTTCCTGATCGCCGGCATCAAGAATCGTGACTTTGCCGTATGCCGAATACCGATACCGCTCCACAACCACGCC
>PUNP01000971.1 GCA_003551785.1 Candidatus Brocadiaceae bacterium
AAATTAGGCGGAAGGCGAAGCAAGTTGGCATATTTTCTCAGCAGATGGTTTGCAAAGGAATGGAAAGTTCCTCCCATGACCTTCTGTCCACGCATATCGTTCAGTAGCGCAGACGTTCGGGAAAGCATTTCGTTGGCCGCCTTTCTTGTGAAAGTGAGCAGCAGTATCTTTTCAGGCGGAATACCATTTTCCAGAAGGTATGCAACACGGTAGACTATGGTTCTTGTCTTGCCACTTCCGGCACCTGCTATGACCAGTAGCGGCCCGTTGATGGTGGTGGCGACAACGTACTGCATGTCATTCAATTGGTGCCTGTAATCAATCTTGAATTCCATGCTGGCAGTATCTTTCTCGACCGGTTTAATCAGGTTTTTTTCTATGGAAGACGTTATCTTCTGAAGCCGATCTATCTTATTTTGTACTTCATCTGTAACTTCGGGCTGATTGTACAAATCTATAGAAATTTCAGATATACCTTCTGGCTCTTTGGTCTCAGTCGGTTGATCAGGGCCAGACAGAAATTTCTGACGGAACTGATTTATAAGGTCTGCTGCCGTGTTCCTGTCATCGTCAGTATTCCCATTGTTATCAGGTTCTGTATCCATGGCAATTTTGGCTCAGGAATTTTGGAATAAAGATTATTTCTATCTGATACTCATTATAACATAAATGCCACGTCTATCGAACGAGTTATTCTGGATGCAATTAATGCTTGGGAAATAACGTATTGTCCCGCCCGATCAACAAGACATCCTGTTTTTGCATCATCCTTGCCATCAGATTCTTCACCAAACCGCCCAAATATAACCCGGGTTGCAACGGAAGGTACACCATGTATCCTGGTGTCATATCCCAACTATTGCCATCCTGGCCGACCTGGGTGCGTCCAGGGTGCTTCACCTGATAAAATTGTCACAATGTGATATTTGACAAAATTCGAGTTTTTTCTCATCCCGATCCAAACCGTTTGTGACATAAATGTTTTCGGCCTGTGGCGGGCGAAATATCCGTCCCTTTGTGTTTCGAAAGAGAGTCAGGGGGCAGAATATTACCACTCGTATGGTAAAATGGTTTGTGGTCGGGATGGGATTTGGGAATAGTAACGACAATTGGAAATACCCACCAGCGCCAATTGTGATTTGAATTATAGGTTGCGGTTTGTTGGAGTTCGTGTCATAATACGAACACGTCAGATGCTGGTTTAATATCCCCGAAAACATTTCTCCGGAGGTTTGCAATAAGGAACTTATATGTTAAAAGCAATGATATTTATCGATGGAAACTGGTTGTATCAGTCACAGCGGGAACTGTCCGATGCAAAGGTCGATTATGAGAAGCTCCCCTACGTTTTGACGCAGAAGCTCAGGAACCAGCTTAAGGGTTTAGATGTAGATATGGTGAGAATCCACCTTTTTGGCAGTATCCCTGTGAACGTGGATAGTCAGGACCAGAAAAACGTGGATATGCAGCAGGGATTTTATGATATGCTGAAAAGACGGTTCCACTACGAAATCGAGGTTTATCCAATCGACTTTGCCGGGCGCAGGTTTTCCAGAAATGACCGTGATTTCGTTGATAGTTTTGAGCCAAAAGAAAAATGCGTCGACATTGCCCTGGCATCATCTGCGCTGTATTATGCCACCGTGCCGGGTGCATATGATGTGGCAATCTTTGTTATCGGAGACGGGGATTATATACCGGCAATCCAACGCATCAGACGGCTTGGGAAGCGGGTTATGATATGCAGCGTGAGGAGCAATTGTGCTCATGCATACGACCATCACAGGGATCCGACCGATGAAAAAGGGGTGCGTGACTTCGACACGGTTTTTCTTGAAGCCATTATAGGCGAGGTCGGTTTGGGGTACGTGCCGGCGGATGCACTCAACAGACTTGAGTCCGGTTACATGGCCGGCACAGTTGCGGAGCGAAAACAGGAAGGATATGGTTTTCTACACGATCGCACCGGTGATAAGTATTACTTCCATGCCACGAACTTAGAAAATATCGAATTCTCGGAGCTCAAGGAAAAGCAGCCGGTGCAGTTCATCCCCGGCACGAAAGATGAATCCGAAAAGCATAGGTACCCGCCGGTGAAGAACGTGAAACCACTTTGAGTTTTATGGTTCCCGTAAGGGAACGTGCGCTTTCTGTTTTGCAGAAATATCAGCCATCACACGCAGGACTCATCAATCTGCTCACACGGTGACGGGATCGATAAAGCCTTCTTTTTTCCAGTGCCGTTTTTCAGGCATGGCTTTCATGTTCAAGACAGGACAAGAACCGATGAATTCTTTTCATTTTGTCATCGTCGGATTTGGCGATGGCTTTTCCCCGGTTGATGAATACGATTTCAACCGTATCGTCGGTTAATATCAACTTCAGGTGTTCATATTGCACAGGGGCGGCATCGGAACTGTCGCCGTAGCATCTGCCACAGTTGAGAAGATTTGTTTCGAGTAGTTCGCCTCTCATTGCGGGCGTAATTGATTTTCCCTTCAGAGTTATCAAAGGCAGCTGATTTATCTGGATGCCCTGTTCAAGAACGCCACGCCGATATTCGATAGCCTCAAGGTCCTGTATCATATCCGACATTTCCAACAAATTGAGATGGTTATGTGATATTCTCTTATTGATTTGCCGAATCGCCTTCTTTCCTTATCCCAATTTTACCAGCCAGTTGGGCGTTGTTCTTGCACCATGATTTTACGTACGGTTCGATTCCAAGAAATTTCGTGTATGAATGAAAAAAATTTGGTTCAATTTGTGAGAAGGAGCCTTCTTCAATGGCCTTGAGCCGATACTGGGGGATTTTCAGTGTTTTTGAGACATCTTTAATGAAGAGACCTTTCTGTTTTCGGGCTTGTTTGATTTCTGTGTTCAGAGGCATATAACGCACAGTCTCTTCGCCGTCTATTCCACGCTCTTTTATTTTTCCTGCAAGGTCTGGGCCGAGTACATCGCCGATCAGTTCGGCAATCTTTGCCGCACCGTGTTTTTCAATCATTCTTTCTATACTTTTTCTTTCAAGTTCTTCGTCCATAAGCGATCATGTTTCATTATTAATTGTTTACGAGACTGCAGCTGCCGATGGACGTAATAATATATCATAAACCGATAAAACGCAACCGGAGCGAATTTATTTCGGTTTTAACAATATGCATTGGCAGGTCTGGTTTGTCATCTGTGATGGGCACAGGCGACAATGATGATTTTGATGGTGCAGTTGCGATTTGCTGGGATGTAATTCATAATAAACGCCCTTCATTGAAAAAAAGATTAATAGCTGATAAGATTATGTGCAATCTTAAATCGATATTATTTGAAATTATACCATGGGAGTTTAACTGGAATGTCAAACCGTGGGACTAACATAACAAATATTGAACAATATATTAAGCAGCATGGGTATAAGCCGATTATAGTCTTTGCCGCGGTCGGCCTGGCAGTACTGTTGTTGATTTATGGCGGTGCCACCGCTTTTCATACCGTCAATCCGGAAGGACGGTCTGTAGTAAAACGGTTTGGCAGGGTCATTGACGTGCGTTCGCCGGGGCTGCATTTCAAACTTCCTTTCGGTGTTGACAAGGCATATTTCGTGCCCACAGAACGCCAATTGACGGAAGAGTTCGGGTTTCGTACCGTAAGCACTAACGGACGTACACAGTATGCCAAGCGCCCAGAACATCTTGACGAATCTCTGATGTTGACCGGCGACCTGAAAGTGATAGATGTCGAATGGGTGGTGCAATATCGGGTTTACGATCCCGACAAATATTTGCATCGAGTGATGGATCAGGGCAAAAGTATCAGAGATATTTCCGAATCGGTCATGCGGCGGATTGTAGGGAATGAGTTGGGCAGTGACGTGTTAACAGAAAAAAGAGTCTATGTTGCGCAAAAAGCACGTGATGAGCTTGAAGATATACTGGAATCATTTGAAATGGGAGTCGTTGTGCGGAGAGTGGAGCTTCAGGATGTCACTCCGCCTCAACGGGTGAAACCTGCATTTAACGAAGTCAATCAGGCTGAACAGGAGCGTGAACGCCTTAT
>PUNP01000017.1 GCA_003551785.1 Candidatus Brocadiaceae bacterium
CGTTTTCTTCCGCCGTGAGTCCGGGCAGAAGGTGGTAGAACTGGAAGACGAATCCGAAGAGCTGATTGCGCCGGCGGGCTCTTTTCTTATCGTTGAGGGCTGCGATGTTTTTATTTTCATGCATCACGGCCCCTTCGCTGGGGGTATCCAGGATACCCATAATATGCAGCAGTGTGCTTTTGCCCGCGCCGCTGGGGCCTTCGATGCTCAGCAGTTCCCCCTTCCGCACGGCGAGGCTGACCCCGTGGAGCACGCGCACTGTACGGCGCCCGATCCGGTAATCCTTTGTTACGTCTTTGACTTCGAGCACGGTTGCGTTTTTATTCACAGTCGCTTCCTGGTCAACGTTTTGGTTCGAATTTATTCTTCGGCAGGCCGGAGCAGCGGGAACAGTATCACCTCTCTGATGGCCGTCTTGTTGGTCAGCAGCATGACCAATCGATCGATGCCGAGCCCGAGGCCCCCGGCGGGAGGCATGCCGTGAGCCAGTGCCCGCAGAAAATCGTGATCGATGCTCCGGAACGTGTCTTCGGCGGCATCCTGTCCCTGGAGCTGCTGCCTGAAATTTTCTTCTTGCAGTCCCGGGTCGTTCAGTTCGGTGTAGGCCGGGCCTATTTCCATGCCCCCGATGATCAGGTCCCACCTTTCGGCAACATTGGGCCTGTCTTTTTTGGGTTTGGTCAGCGGCGACAGCGCGGCGGGGTAGTCCATGATAAAGGTTGGCTGCATGAGGGAGTCTTCGACGGTGTGTTCGAAAATTCTGTTTGCGGCCAGTTCCGGGGCCAGCCCCTCCACATCAACTTGGAGTTCCGCTGCCCTTGCCTTGATCTTCTCCGCATCTTCAGGCGGGAAGCCGTTGGCTTCTTCGAAGGCCCTGGAATAGTCGATTTTGTTGAAACTGCCCGCGTAATCGATCGTATGGTCACCGAACGGCAGCTGACCGTCCTCTTTGATGCTGAGGGCGAGCCGGCGGATGAGCTCTTCGGTCAGCTCCATCATGTCGGTGTAATCGGCGTAAGCCTGGTACAGTTCCAGGGACGTGAATTCGGGGTTGTGCTGCCGGTCAATCCCCTCATTTCGGAAATTGCGGTTGATCTCAAAAACCTGTTCCATCCCGCCCACCAGAAGCCTTTTCAGATAGAGTTCGGGAGCGACCCGAAGGAAAAGATCGATATCGAGGGCCTTGTGATGAGTAACGAAAGGCTCGGCGGCCGCGCCTCCGGCGACGGACTGCATCATGGGTGTTTCGACTTCCAGGAAGTTCCTGTCGGTGAGGAATCTCCTTATGCGGTCGACGATTTGCGAGCGTTTCATGAAGCATTCCATGGCCTGATCGCTGGAAAACAGATCCAGGTAGCGTCTGCGGTAGCGCAGTTCGGGATCTTTAAGTCCATGCCACTTCTCGGGCGGCCGCAGCAAAGCTTTTGTCAGCACTTCGAATCTGTCGACGAAGACGGTTATTTCTCCGGACCGTGTTTTCGTCAGTTCGCCTTCGACGCCGATGATATCGCCCGGCTGGAGGGCGTCGTGGGTGTCAAACGTATCTTCTCCCAGCCGTTTGAGCTGGAAAAAGGTTTGGATGGAGCCGCTTCGGTCCTTCACATCCACAAAGGAGGCCTTCCCCATGGCTCTGAGGTTGGTGATGCGTCCGGCGGCCCGGACGGTGGTGTCTTGCAATTTTTCATAAGAACTGATAAGGTTATGTATCGGTACCGTATCCGGGAAGCGACCGCCGAACGGATCGATTCCTTTGTTCTCCAGGTGCCTGGCTTTCTCCATCCGGAAGGCTTCCGGTTCTATAATCGACAATGTCTGTTTCTCCCTGTATAATGTTAAAGTTGTCCGGTTGCAGAATGCGGCTGCCGCGGCTGTACACGAATGGGTGGTGTTCCGTGATCAAGATTCAGGTGAACCACGTCTCATTGTGTTTTCACGGGTGCTGAAAGCGCTGTTTTGCTGTTGCCGGGAACGGGGTCACCCTGCCCGCATGCCGTCAGATTGCGGACAGGATGTCCGCGCTCCCGGACAGGCGTGGTTCACTGAACAGTTACGATTATAGGAACTCTGGCGTCGTTTGACAAGTGAGCGGAGCGCCGTTTTGCTGTGGCCGGTCATGCGGATATGCTGTCGGCGTACCGTCAGAATGCGGACAGGTAAGTCCTTAGTGAACCACGTGTGTTTTACATATAGGTATTAAAATTTCAGGCGCTGGCTCGTAGTGAACCCCTGCTATGTTAAGCCTTGTCAAGTCCAGTTGGAATTCCAAGAGTTGTGATAGGTGCCAAGTTTCGCGCAGCCTGCTATTCGATCGTGTGCGAGCCTTTTCGCACAGATCAGTTTTCCGAAACGCCGGGGACGGATCAAACTTCAGGACGGATTTTTAATCCAAGGGGCGACCGATCTCGTCTCCTTCGTTGTACTCGGCGAATATAGCACTTTTCGACGCATCTTTTATTTCCTTTTCTTTTATAACCTGTCGTTTCCTTTCTGTTAACGGATTCTCTTCAATGAGGCAACATGTTCAAGATCAACATTTGAACCGCCGTCTTATATCGCGGCGGGTAAAAGTTTTGGTTCACACGATCAACATTCATCCACCGTTTAAGTTGCCGCTTGTGAAATTTCAGCGAAACATCCGTTTCGTTGTTGTGTATCCCTGGCGATATGCCACATCTTTATTGCCGTGCGTCTCATAAGCGCCACCAGGGCAACCTTTTTCTTGTTTTTGTTCCTTGCCAGCACCCTTTTGTAAGCTGCGTCTTCGGACGACCTGCACCAGGCTGCCTGGCATAACAATTTTCGCACCCTGTCAGAGCCCTGTTTGGTGATATGGCCTTTCCTGTCTGAGTTCTCTCCAGTCTCGTAACTGGATGGGGCAAGACCAAAATATGCGGCGATCTGCCTCCTGTTAGAAAATCGGCTCATATCACCGACTTCTGTTAAAAACACCATGGCCGTCAACGTGCTCACCCCTTTCATTTCACAAAGTGCATCGCATGCGTCACTGTAACGCTCATCCCGGGAAAGCGCCTCGACGTTGTGATTCTGAATCTCTATCTCACCTTCCAGAAACTTCAGTTCACGCAGATGGGATTCAAGGTCCAGCACCTCGCCGTATTGCAGCACGCCAGCCTCCAAATCACATATTTCCCGGAGCCATTGTCGAAACGCTTTTGTCCACCCTTTACCCAATCCTTTGGGGCGTATGACGTTGGCTTTTTTCAACGTCATACGGATCTGTGCTTTCACACGTGTGTTTTTCTTAGTTAGCTCAAGGCGGCGACGCACAACCGTACGGTCCTGACGCGTCTGATGGTCCGGGACCCAAATATCAGGTAGCGAGTTGCCGGCCAGAAGATGGCCTTTGAGTATCTCCAGTATTTGCTGCGCATCCTTCTCATCGCATTTGGAGCGTCTCTGTTTATTGGATTTCTCAATTCTGGTCGGAGCCAGAACGTGGCACGTGATCGAGGCCTCCGTGAGGCGGTCGTAAAGTCCAAAGCCCATGCAGCAGGCCTCATAGGCAAAGACCACCTCCTTTACAACCGCCTTTTTCGCCGTTTTGCGAAGCACAGCTATCATCTTTTTGAGCCCGTCTTCAGTCATTCGAAACGAACTTTTTGACGCTTCCCCTTGATCAACGCACCATTTTGTCATAACATACTCTTCATGCACGTCAGCACCGACTATCAGATACTGAGCCATGGTCAGCCTCCTTTGAAAAAGGTTTGGAAATACGCATGTGAAAGAACAACTTTATGCTATTTCCTACCACTTTTTTCTCTTGGAGTCAACTGGCCATGGCTTTTTTCGGCTGCGCAGCAGCCGCGCCGTTCTTTACATGGTAACTTCAGGGGTTCCGTCCACTCCCACCTTTAGAACCGCTTTTTTCTTCTAACTCAATTATATAGAAGGCACTGCTTCGAGAAAGGCAAGAACCCCTGAAGGGGTTCACTGCAAACCTGACATGCAACAATTACAATTTTTCTGTATATCGGACGTGGTTCACTGAAGACTTACCGTAGCGGCTGGGGGCGCGGGGATGTCCCAC
>PUNP01000346.1 GCA_003551785.1 Candidatus Brocadiaceae bacterium
CAGCGGCATTGGGGTGGGCCTGTGCATAAGCAGCTTTGCCCCATCCAGACGTTCAATCAGATAGTCGTCAACGAAAAGCTCCAGGCGGTCTCCGATTGTCAATACGTTATCATCACTATTCATTGCACTGTTCATATAATTCCTCCGTAAAGCATGTCGTCATGCATCCGAAACCAGCTTTTGCGCCAGAGCGGCCATTCCCGGGCTCCCTTCCAATTTTCCGTCCGATGTGAAGCGGGTAAAACAGGCCGTTTCGTAAAAATTATACACGTCAATGTCCCGGTGTGGCTTGACGATGTTCTCGATCTCCCAGGACAGGTGATGATGTGGCCCCTCGAAGGAAACGACCCCGCCGGCCCGTGACGACTGGTAGATGAACGGTATTCCCGATTCCCTGGCAGCAAGACCGATCAAATCGACCGCCCGTCGTATGTTGTTCGGCAGCATGGTAAATGCACCGCGGAACTCGACATAATCGGCGATTTCACCGATCCATGTGCGCCACTGCCAGTCGATATTTCTCGGCACAAGAGCCCGGGAATGAGAGGCGCCGGGGCGTTCATCAGAACCAATCATGGTCGTGTACAGATGAACACCCAATTCTTTCCCGGCGCCATGGAGCACATCGGCTGCATCGCGCAGGAATTGCGTATAGGCCTCCCCGTTGATGCGTGCAGCTTCGGCGGTGTTTTCATCATGGATGTTCTCCAGAGTCGGCGGGTTAAAACCGTAATTCCATGGATCCACCGGCCAATTATGGTTCTGGGTTCGGATATTGACGCTGTCCGCTCCGCTTTCAATACAAAAACGCACCCTCTCAAGCCAGTGTTCACGGACTTCCGGATAGGTCGGGTTCAATGCGCTCCTGTAATACCGCGGCCGGCCGCGCATCACGACAAGCTGACTGCCGTATTCAAGGGCGGGATAATGTTCGGCCGTGCGGGTGCTGCCCGAGTGGCCGCATTGGGTCCTGAGCCGGTTCATCGCATGGCATTTTTCTTCAAACTCTTCGCCGTTTTCAAGGATGGATTTTACTTCCGGATGAGAGAGATACCGATCATACCCGCACCTGGCCGCCATCCTGATACGTCGCACTGCACCGCTGTCGAATGGGCCGGGCGTCAGCGAGGAAGGTATGATATCGCCGCTTTCGCTGACCAACTCCGTCAGGCTGTTCACATCATCCGAAAAATTCACATCGCCTTCTTTCTTGCATCGGATGACAATGAAGCGCACATCTTCCGGTAATTCCATGCCTTCCAGATGAAGTACCCGGCAATTATGGTCCTGGTAGATCAACAGGGGGCGATACTCTGTCGTTTCTCTGAGCTTGATTGGCCCCTGGTATCTATCAATAGAATGGCCGGAATTGTCGCGGCTGGTCCAGATTGACAGATCATCGGCCGACAAACCCGAAGGTTCAGTGCCGTGTTTGATCAGCCGTATTTCAGCAATTGCCCCTCCCGGATCGGCAATCTGGGAAGGCGCTCGCTCCAGCCTCATTTCAGGATGCTCGGCGATAAACGGTCTTACGCCGTAAATAAGGCCGGTTTCATCTTCAATAAATGGCGCATCAGAGGGGTTGGGCAGAGTGGACGGAAGGCTTCGCCGATTGTTTGCACATCCGCCGTCAAAAGGTTTATAAACAACATCGAAGCGCATTCCGTGGCGATGAGCGGCGCTGCACGCTGTTTTGAGCAGATCGAATTCCAGCGGAGAGTCCGAATCATAGAGTGAATTCGTATCGCCCAATATCCACTCATGTCGTTTGGCCCCCATCCGCGCACAATACACCATCAGCGCGTCAATGTCATCTTCGGAGAACAGCCGCACATCATCCTCTCCCAAGAGACCGTGCTCATGTCCTGAGGCGCATAATATATTATCAACGAAATCGGTCGTGCAGCAAACTTCTTTTTTTGTTTTTTCCATATTCTTTGCTCCTGAAAAGTAAATATCCGGTGAACACCGTTGGTCCACGCTGGATCGATATCGGCAAAGGGATATTGAAAACGATTTCTGGCATTCCAGCGTAGTTCCCAATCCGATTAAATCACTCTACAGGGACCAATGCAACCCTTGGCTTCATTTTGTTTTCTCGACGTCTATCGGCCTGCAAAATTTCCTCAGATTGTGCATATACATCCGGGTGTTTGGCCAGAAACAGTTCTGTTAACTCTTCAACCTTATCTCTATATTTTCTTTTGCCGGCTGGTGTTGCAATCAGATTATAAAATTCCATTGGGTCTTTTTTCAAATTATAAAGTTCACCTGGGACCCGGTTATAAATATTTAATTTCCAGTTTCTGGTCCTGATCATATTGGCCCGACCCAGTTGAGCAAAAGCAAACTCTCTCCAATTATCGGGAGTATTCTTATTTTGCATCAGGGGGCGTAACGATCTGCCTTCAATATGAGGAGTATCTATTTCTGTGTTACCATTACAGGAAAGAGCATCATAACGTAGTTGATCACACATTAGAACCAGTACATTCATTTTTTTTGATTATTCACTTTATTCCTCTTAATCCCATACTATCAGTTTCTAAGCAGAATCCTCGGATACTTCCTGATTAAGGCTTGCCCTTCTTTTATACTTGGGCGCTTAAAGCCGTACATAGTTGACTATTTGAGGATATACGAAAAAGATACAAAATAACACTTATAATCTAATGAAAAGATAAAAAGCTTCGATTTTTAAATCATCACCCTGGACAAGTAAATCTCCGATGCGTCTCCGACGCCATACGACACCCATATATCCCCCTCATGCTCCACCAAACCCGGATAGCTTGTGCCGTCCAGTTCCAGGCATTTGATCAGCAGGGCTTTGTCGGGATCGATCCGGAACACATTGATAGTGCCGCTTACACGACCGGCAGCGAGCAGGTCGCCGTTCTGCAGGCGGATAATATTGGGGCCTCCCAGGCTGCCTTTGATATATTCGTCTGATTTTTCATACGATCGGTCGCCGGAATCAAACGCTACGGAGGTGTGCCGCCATGTCCAGTCCTGATAAAAGGGCGACTCCCCAATCCCGAGCATGGCCGATGAAGGTCCGCCCCTGAGCAGACAAAAGGCCGTGCCGTCATGACCAAAGGCCAGCGATGCCTCATTGCCATGCCCATCGGGAAAGAAATGCCGTTTCAAAACTCTCCAGCTCTTCCCGTCGCGTGTGCGATAAAGTGTTCCATCCCGATCACGGCCGCAGTACCCCACACTGTAGCCCATGCCATTGTTCCATACCGCGTCCCATCGCCAGTTATTGATACCGGTAGGACAGGCATTGACAGCACCCCAGTTCTCGCCGTCAACGGACAGCCAGGTCACCGATTGACGGGCGACCTGGGGTTCCATATCATCATCAGGCGTCCCAGCCTTATCGAGCTGGTAATGGCTCTCGTAAGGACTGCCGCCGGAGGAATAACCGATCTCGCGCGGCTTCTCCGACACGAAATAGATAGAACTGTTGGCCATCAGACGGTTATCGGCCGTTACCGAAAGGCGGGTTTCGCGTACATCTCCGCCGTCCCAGTCGAAGAGCATGGCAGTTTCCCACTGTTCGCCGTCTGATGAACGTATAAGCCGGCATCTGCCGGAAGGATGATTCATATGTATATCACCTTCCCGGAACGCGCAATACCAGCTTCCCCGGAAACGGGTAAGATGGGGAAATTCAATCCGGCATTCGTCCCTGTCCGTTATTTCAACACTGCTCCATATTTTATTGGTTTCAACTATCTTCATCACGTTTCCTCTTCTTTTTCTAAATGAAAGATTTAAAGCAAACAACGTTTAAATCAAAAAGCTTACAGCCCCAAAACACCCCCTAAAAAACGCATCTAAGAGCTTATCTAAGCTCTCCCAAAGACTTATCAAACACTATAGCAAGGACTTACTGTGGTTAAACCATTCAATTTAACCATCCAATTATTTATTCAATCCCCTTCAAGCCATTGAGGATGATTTTTTTTCATATATTCAAAATAACGGATAAAATCATCCTCCCCGGAAGTCTCATAGGGCGGAAGCAGCCGCAAGGGGAATG
>PUNP01000190.1 GCA_003551785.1 Candidatus Brocadiaceae bacterium
AGGGGCCTGGCCGAAAAGCGCACAATTGCCAAAACGCATCGATCTACCGCGCCCTTTCAGGGCGCAAAAATACGTGTGAATCATCACCTCGGGTTGAAACCCGAGGCTACCAAACTTTGCCCCATTCGGGGCAAGGCCTCTGTTTTCGCCCCAGCGGGGCGAGGTTAGGTAGCCCCTGGTTTTAACCAGGGGGTAATAAATGATGAAAAGATAAATGCGCCCCGGCAGGGGCGCGGTTGCTCTTGAAACAGCGGCATTTGCTCATTATTGCCTTTTCGGCCACACCCCTAGACCCAGCTCTGATAAAAAGGCAGCTGTCGCCTTCCGGTCTTTTTCGCCTCCGGCAGAAATTCCCCGAAGGATTGAATCAATGGATTGTGTGGCTTATTCATGATGTTGGATAATGTCGCATATTCGAATTAAAAGCAAATAGCAATGGGCAAATCATTCAAAAAACCGTGAATTGACAGAACAGGAAACGGGCAAGTATAATGATCTGACAGTATTTTGCCACAGTGGAGCCTGTTGCACAATTCCCCGCACAAGGTGAAATAGATTTATTTTTCTTTCCTTCGTGCTCTTCGTGACCTTCGTGGTGATTTTTTCAGTGAACTAAAGTACAAAACGTTTTATGCCGTCTTTCAATCTGGTAACGTTGAAATTTATTCCATTTATATGCAACTCGTGGGCAAAGCATTGTTCATAAGTCGATTCGAGCACCCCCGGGCCAAGGCAGCTATGAACTTCAATTGCACACCCTATCACTTTGTTGGATAATTTCTCAAATTTCATTTTTTTACCACGAAGAGCACGCAGAAACGGCTGAAGAGGGGAAAAAATATGAGCTTGATCAGGCCCCTCGTGCTGCACTATAATCTTTGCAAATAAATCAAGATACTCATTATACGAGATTATGACATGGGATACAATTTTCATTCTTTCAATCGGGACCAATTGTACCTTATGCCGCACACTTAAAAAAGCTGTTTTTAGAGATATTGCGACTTTGTGCGGAAGCCGGGCTTGTCAAACTGGGTCACATTTCTCTGGACGGCACGAAAGTTAAGGCCAACGCCTCGCTATCGGCAAATCGCAAGCTGAAACATTTAGAGCAAGAAATAGAAAAGATGTTAAATGAGGCGGAGCAAGAAGATAGGAAAGAAGACAAAACCTTTGGTTCAGACAAACGTGGTGATGAACTTCCAGAGAGCCTGAGAAACCGCGAGGGCAGGCTAAATCGACAGAAAGATGCAGAGACTTGTATAAAAGACGTGGTAAGACAGTAAGAGCCGGTTTTCGATCAGGTTAAGGAGGTTCGCCACTGTGAGCGGTTTATGAGATGTTTCTCTATTCATACCCTGACGCGGCAAGGAAAACCTTCTGCGTGAGGAGATCGTTTTCGCAGCTATAGGGATTTTTTATTTCTCCATTGATTATTTTCGCCAGCTCCATGAACTGGCTCTCGTACCGATCATAAATTATCCCGAAGTCAAGTGTATGCGTTCCGGCGGAATACTCCTCATTACCTTCTCGAAACGTCACGGTCATCAGCAGCGGTTTTCCATCAAAACGCTCCAGAGGGCTGAGTTCCGCAGTGCCATTTTCGCCGCAGATTCTCAAGCGCCTGTGTTTTATCCCCTCCGGGACTAGTCCACAGGCGTGAATGGATACCATAGCACCGGGGTATTCCAGCACGGTGAGACCATTGTTTTGCGCGTTATTTACGGCACCGGATGTTGACTGCAGAAAAGAAGTAACATCATCAGGGTATCCCATCATGGAGACGCTGAAATCAATAAAATGGCACCCAAGATTGAACATGATACCACCTTTAAAATGGGACAAATATTCCTGATAGGCCTTTCCGCCGTAGTCATGGCTCATTCCGGCATCAATCTTAAAAACCGGCCCGAGCCATCCTTTATGCACCGCCTTTCTGCACCACTGAAATGCGGGGTTATTACGGAACATGTATCCCATCTGGAACGTCAGGTTCCGTTTTTCGCACCCTCTCAGGAGCTTAACGAACATATTCAGGTCCCGACCGCCCGGTTTGTCCATGTGTATAGCCAGGTTGTGCTTCATGCACCGGAGTGCTGTGGGCACGAGGTCATCATTAGGAGTTTCAACGGCAACGGCCTGAAGTCCGGACTCACGGAAAAGTTCCTCTTCCGTCATCCATTTCAACCCGACGTAAGGTTCAAGATTTGAGCCTGCAAACCTGGCGGACGGCGAATTCCTGTCGTCAACCACTCCGACTACTTCATATATATCCGTCATTTTACGCAGGGTATTCATCTTTGCTGCGGCGTGTTCATGACAAATCCCTATCTGGCCTATTTTTATTCTTTTCATTATGGATTATTATATTGATCAGAGCCAGTTAAACTGAGAGTTCTGTTTTTTCACGCATTCAGTAACCCGCACCACTTCCAGCGCATCGGCATCTTTAATCGGGAACGGTATGTTGTCACGGATTGCGCTGTAAAGATGTTTTGCTATCTCTATTTCAACCTGCTTGTACATGTCAGTATCGGGAACCACCGGGCGGGTTTCTTCAATCCAGGGGAGTTGTTCTTCATCGGCCCACATGGTTCCCTGCGGTCGTTCGGCACTGGCGGTTGCTTGCGGCCAGTGAAAATCCGGATCAAGGTACTTAAGCTGGATATTCTTCTGCTGCTGTCCATAAACAAGCGCACCTCGGTCTCCGTATATCGTGCAGTAAGGGCCCGGCAGGGCTACTGAGTTGCTGATCTCGACTTCAACCACCACATTGTTTTCCCCCAGAAGCGCAATTTTCACGTGATCATCGCCATCACCGGGTGTAAGGACCCGCCGCAGGTAGCTATGGATATCACGCACGGGTGCTCCCAGAAGCTGAAGGCCCTGGTCGATAAGGTGGGGGCCCCAGACACTGAGTTGCCCGCCTCCGCAATCCAGCCGCATCTGCCAGTCATTCCGCCTCATAAACCGATGATGCTTGCAGAGCTTAGCAACCTGAATATTCCCCAGCAATCCCGAAGCAACAATTTCCTGAGCATTCATAAAAGCGGGCTCAAAACGGTGATTATGACAAAAATAGAGTTTTCCCGGGTATTTTTGGCAAAGCTGCTGCAGGGAACGATAGTCTTGTGAGGTGACTCCGATGGGCTTCTCCAGCAGCACTATTTTGCCGGCGGCAAGAGCCTGCTGTGCGTGACGGACATGATCGATTGAAGGTGTCGAGATCATCGCCAGCTCCATTTCGGGGTTTTCCAGGAACCGGGCAATATCGCTATACCCCACCCCCCCGAGCGTTTCCGTCATTCCCTGTACCACTTTCTGGTGAATGTCGCAGAGCGCTGTCAGTTCATACTTTTCACTTTCATTGGCGAAGACACGACAGCGTTTTCTTCCTATCCTGCCTAGGCCGCAGATTCCAAATTTTATGGGTCTGGTCATATCATTCTCCAATCCGAACGAGTCGGAGCTAAAAGCGGGGCTTCTCGAATAACACTGGCCTGATTGCCGTTTATAAACAAACAACGATATGGGGAAAATTTTTTTTGCGGATTTATTTCTCCGCATCAGCGTTTTCAATTCTTTGATTATACCGGTTGACGATAAAGTTATAGTCGTCCCGGATCAGGACACCGTCGCTTTCATCCAAATGTTTGCACAATACATTGAGCAATTCTTCATAGGCGGCGCGGTCCGGCTCCACGTTCGGGTTTTCAGTTTTTATACGCTGATCCAGCTTTTCCCGGTAATCTTCCAGGGGCATATCCCCCCAGTCGATATCCGTTTGGGTTTGAGCTAATGCCCCCTGAATTTCATTTCTATCCCCCGATGAGACGTCTTTTATCGCGGCGACCGGACTGCATTCCGGCCCGTCTTCAAGTTCATGAAAAGATAAACCGGAAATTCCCATTTCCTCGGGAGCAGCACAGTAAACAGTAATACTGTCAGGTTCCAGACCGGGTGAAGTGACGGTAAGCTCTATTTTCCCCGTGGATGCAGTAGAGCGCAGAGGCAGTTGAACCGGGGCGTCGATATACATGGTTCCTTC
>PUNP01000605.1 GCA_003551785.1 Candidatus Brocadiaceae bacterium
GATGATGTTAACGGCCTCGGGGCGTATGACACCGAGGTTGGCGCGGGACTTCAGCGGATCGGGGCCTCCGAAGAGCACATCGCTCAGATCGGTGGCATACATGCTGCCGCCCCAACCGTCGGCGAGTGAGGTTTTTATAGCAGTGCGAAGAATATGCACGGGTTCGTTATCGACGCCCATGTGGGTGGCGTGCAGCGCCCTGACCACTTCGGCATCCACGCCGCCGGGTGTCACGCCCGCCTTCTCCCATTTTTCTCTGAGCGGCTCCGGCGCACGGCTGACCAGTCGCAAGATGCCCTCCTGGCGCCCGAAGTCGGCGTAAGCGAGTTCGGCCACCTCCTGCGCCAGATCGCCGACGCTTTTGTCCGCCGCGTCAAGTCCGAATTCTTCCGCGAGTTTTCGGAGTTTCGTTTCGTTTTTGACCTGATAGCCTTCCGCTTTGCCCTGTGCGGCAAGCCGCAGAGTATGGACGACGTCACGTCCGTGATCGGAGTGCGAGGCGGTGCCTACCGCTGCATGCCTGGCCAGATTCCTGGCCGCTATAACATCGACCGTCGCACCACATACTCCGCATTCAGCACCTTCGCCGAACGGATCAATGCGGCACGGGCCCAAAAGGCAGTTCTTACAGCAGAGTCCCAATGTCCCGAACTGACACTGCGGCTGAACGGCTTCGTAACGGTCCCACGCGAGGTTAAAACCTTTCTCCGCGCTGTGCTCCACCATCTTTTGCGCCGCCGGGTCAACACTCCTGACTTTTCTTTTCGCCTTTTCAGCCATCTGTAACCTCCTTTATTTATTATTGCGTTTACGATCCGATTTATTCGCGACAGTTCAAAAAATTGTATTTCAAACAGTTTTCTTGGGACTAACGACAAGCGACTAACGACTTATGCCGGGTAAGTATTCGGTATGTTATCGGCACAACTTGCCGGATTAATCAGTCATAGATTGAATCATAGCCCGATTGTCAAAGGTTATTAATCAGCATTTCCACGATTTTTTTCTGACTTTCATCTCCCTGATAAGCACAAACGCCCTGCATATCAGCACTTGCAATATTTTCGTCATAGGGTATTTGAGCTAAAACAGTAACAGGTTCGAGGCGACGTTTTATTTCCGCCCCCTGCGCTCCGCTTAATTTATTTATAACGGCACCGATATTCGTCACTCCAATATCAGCACCGAGCTTCGCAACATCATGGGCAGTTTGAATGCTTCTTTGCCCGGGCTCGACCACCACCAGCATAACGTCAACTCCCTGAGCCGTCGCCCTTCCGAGGTGCTCGATCCCCGCTTCCATATCGAGGATAACCCAGGCATCGCTGCTGAAGAACATGTGTGAAAGGATGGATTTGAGAAAAGCATTTTCCGGACAATAGCACCCGCTTCCGCCTTTTTTGAGCCGGCCGGTCCGCAAAAGCCGCACGCCGTCGGCGTCAGCAGAATGGGTTTCAGGAATATCATCAACTTTGGGATTAAGTTTGAAAAAACTGCCGTATCCCGAATCAGAGCCTGTGCGTTCGGCAATAAGGTCTTTTAATTCGGACAACGGACGGGGATGTTGAGGAGGTGCAAGACCAAGGGCCAGCCCGACATTGGCATCCGGATCGGCATCTATAAGATAAACATCATCGCCACGGTCGGCAAGAAAGCGAGCAAGAAAAACAGCTAATGTCGTCTTGCCTGCCCCACCTTTTCCCGTTATGGCGATTTTCATGTTTTTTTTACCTGTAAACGAAAATCAAGATTTACAACAGAACTTGTAAAATACCTGTGAACCACTTTCCACAGAGCCTCAAAAGAGCGTGCCTGCGCTCAAGCCATGAATACAGGCAGAAGACCGGAGTGTACGTAAAGATCAAACCCGAGCATTCCCTTTTTCGGTAAAATACAACACAACCCTTAAATACTTACCGAGCGCATAGGAATTGTAACATATTTAGTTCAGCAGCGTCAAATCGCGGCCTCATAAATCTCAAACACAAGACGTTTTTTCTATAATATTTTTAACCGACCGGAAAGCCGGCGAATCGCCGGGAAGTTCCATCAAAGAGCGGCCGCTCCAATCATATTCCTCCACCAGCGGATCAGCCTCAATTTTTCCTAAAAACTCAGCTTCACCCTCGACATTATCCAATCTACTTAAACTCGCTGTCGGAAATCGATAATTGGCGACGATGTAAAGTTTATGATACTCGAAATCAATTTCCCTCGCCATAGTTTCTATACGTTTCACGTTTCTGAGTGCTTTAGTGGACGGGTCGACTATCGCAAAGATATCGTCAGCATAGCTCACAACCTTGCGGTTGATATGCTCCAGTCCGGCTGGTGAATCAAAAAACGTCTGCGCATAATTTGAAGCCAGCTCAGCAATAAGGCTCCGCAGGGCGTTATTGGGTGCACAATAACATCCACGTGTCCACTTCACACCGAGTGTGAGCAGGTCGAAATCGGAAGTTTCATACAGACAGGACATCTGCATGAGGTAGTCGATTTTTTGTGCAAGCGGCATGGAATCGAGTGATTTTTCCGTATCCCCCTGCTGTATATCGTACATGGCCTCTGATACGGTTTTGATACCCTCCATTTTGAGATCGACGCCCAGCAGATGAGCCAGGCACTGGTCGGGATCGGCATCAACAACCAGAGGGACCGAATTTGACGCTTTCACGCATAAAGCGGTAAATGTGCTTTTGCCGGTGCCGCCGCGTCCTGTAATTATAGTCCTATGCCCCATATCAGCCTCCGTAAGTGTCTACACATTCTCAGAAACTTCGCTCTGAAAACGGGGCGCCTGTCGGCGCGGTTCGGAGAAATATCCAGATTCATTATCCGTGAGTATTCAATAAACCACGTTTGCGTTAATCACCACCGTGCCTTGTGCCAATGGTAATACGACGTGGATTCCTGAGCATTTACGAATTCTAACACATTTTCATTGTATATTCAAATAAACGGCAGCAATTTCATTGACAAAGCACGAATTTATAGCTATAATTCCGAGCGTCATGACACCTCTGCAACTCACATTATTGGGATGGACGGTCGTCGGCACGGCACTGTTTTAGTACTGTATTTGAATAAGAGGATCAAAAGCAAGCATTTCATGTAGGGGCTTTACATTGTAACGTTCATCCTCGCGCTTAAGCTGCTGTTTTAAAAAATGCGGAAGGGCATTATGGTGGAGGGCGGAGAGCTTGGAGCGGAGGGCTTAGGGTGGAGTCACGGAGTCACGGAGTCACAAAGTCAAAAAGGTTAAAACTTGTTTCGCCGGGTATTTACGCTGATATTCTACGATTCTTTATTTTTTCTATGGGAGATAGATTATGAATGATTGGGAAAATAATGATGTCGTTTTGGGAGATGGAGATCAGGAACGCGAGAATTGGTCGAGCAGGTTCGGTTTCATTTTCGCCGCCACCGGTTCGGCAATAGGTTTAGGTAATATCTGGCGTTTCCCGTATGTAGCAGGCGAAAACGGCGGTGCTGCTTTTCTGCTGATATATATCATAGCGATTATATTCCTCGGGATGCCCGTGATGGTATGCGAGATGACGCTCGGGCGGCGTACGAAGAGGAATCCGGTAGGCGCATTCAAGCGCCTGGCACCGAACGCGCCCTGGTGGCTGGTCGGCGCGCTCGGCGTTATCACCGGCTTTGTCATCCTCAGTTTTTACTCTGTCGTCGCAGGCTGGTCACTCTCTTATGTCGTCAAAGCGATGGTCGCCACGTTCACCGCGGAGGTCGATTTTACCGATATGTTCTATACGCACGTGCAATCGCCCTCGGAAGTGGTCGGATGGCATGGCGTATTCATTCTGCTGACGATACTGATAATAAGCGCCGGCGTTGTTAAAGGCATACAGAAATGGGTCGAGATTCTGATGCCCATACTTTTCATTCTCCTGATAGTGCTTATCATCAGGGGCGTTACGCTCGATGGCGCCGGGGCGGGATTGGAATTTTATCTGTCCCCGGACTTTTCTGAGATCACCGCCCGCACACTGCTGGACGCTATTTCCCAGGCGTTTTTTACAC
>PUNP01001011.1 GCA_003551785.1 Candidatus Brocadiaceae bacterium
ACATGCGTATCCCCGCTTTGTTTTAACTCCTGAACAATTCCCCGACTCACCATATCACGGGGGGCCATTTCAGCATCAGGGTGATATTTATCCATAAACCTGCGCCCATGCCGGTTAACCAAAATAGCCCCTTCGCCACGCAATGACTCGCTAATAAGCGCTCGTGCAGCTCCCGCAACATAAAGCGAGGTGGGATGAAATTGCAAGAACTCCAGATCTTGCAACTTGGCTCCTGCCCTGAACGCCATAGCAATCGCATCACCGGTAGCTACGGGAGGGTTCGTTGTTTCCCGATAAATCCTTCCACACCCGCCGGCGGCCAGGATAGTTTGCTTGGCCCTGACCATCATCAAACCATGTTGAGGCGACCATGTTAAGACCCCGTAACAGGTATTATCGAGCGTCAATAAGTCAATTACAAAAGTTTCAGAATGCAATGCAATATTTTCATTTTCCATAGCACGCTCCGCCAGGGCCTCCTGGATTGCATTGCCGGTTGCATCACCATTCGCATGCAGAATACGTGAACGGCTATGTCCACCTTCACGGGTAAAGGAAATCTCTTTGTTCTTTTTATCAAATTCAACCCCCAAATCCATAAGCTGCTTCACGCGAGCACCGGCTTCCTGTGTCAGCACATCTACAGAATTTTGATCACCAAGAGCGCAGCCGGCGGAGAGCGTATCTTCGGCATGGCTTTCAGGAGAATCATCCGGACTCATTGAAGCGGCTATCCCGCCCTGGGCATAATTTGTACAGCTTTCCTTCAAATCCACCTTTGTGACGACTAAAACTGAAGCGGTGCGTGCGGATTCCAATGCCGCGCTAAGCCCCGCCACTCCACCACCGATAACAACCACATCAGTAAAAATCTGGGGCAGATTATGGCTGCTGAAATGGACTAAATATCTGCGAAGCTTTAAAGGTTTGCGCATTTTCATTGATTGATAAGCTCCCTCATCAGGATGCGCTGGACATGTAAACGGTTTTCGGCCTGATCAAAAACAACGGAGTGCCTGCCTTCAATAGCATCGTCCGTAATTTCCTCACCGCGCGACGCCGGCAGGCAGTGCATAACGATGTGATCGTCGACAGCAGCCTCTTGCAATCTGGAATCAATACGATACGAGTCGAACACCGAGCGGCGAAGCTCAACTTCAGCCTCCTGCCCCATGCTTATCCACGTATCGGTGTAAAGAACCTGGCTGTCTTGGGCAGCCTTTATCGGCGAAGTCAAACATTCAATACCGGCGGACTCAGTTGCGGAACAACCGGCGAGAATGTCAAGAAAATGCGGAGTGAAACTGTAATCGGCCGGTGCGGCTATCCGGAAGGGATATCCCAGTTTCACGCAGATAATCGCTAAGGACCGAGCTACATTATTGGCATCCCCGACATAGGTCACAACAGGGCGCGAATCAGGAAAATTTTCCTGGATAGTCAGCATATCAGCCAGCGCCTGACAGGGATGGTATTGATCGCTAAGTGCATTTATTATTGGAATTTCAGAGTGGCGAGCCAGAATCTCCACAGTACGGTGCTCAAAAACGCGGGCGGCAACACAATCCACATAACGGTCCAGAACCCTGGCCCCGTCAGCAACCGGCTCACGTTCGCCCAAATTAACATCATTTTTAGACAAGTATATACTTGCCCCCCCGAGTTGAGTCATAGCAACTTCAAACGATACCCTGGTTCTCATTGAGCTTTTCTCAAAAATCAGAGCTAAAGTTTTTCGCTCTAAGTCCGGTGATAACCGCCCTGCCACGGCATCGTTCTTCATTTCATGAGCAAGACTAAGCAGAGCAGCTATCTGATCACCCTCCCAGTCAAGCAGTGTCACAAGATGGTTGGGAAATTTTTTTTTCGTATTCAATTATATATTCTCCTTACAAATCCTATCTTAAATCAAATTCGGGGAATTTATAGATTTTTTACCCCGGCTCCCAGGACATCAAGCCCGTTATGAAGCAAATCAAAAGGTATATTCATTGCCGGAAGCATGCGCAGCACATTCCCCTGTGTACAGTTAATCCTCACGTAATTCTTCAGGCAATACTCAAAAACCTTATCCCCTGGTGCATCAAGTTCTATACCAATCATCAACCCTTTTCCACGTATATTTTTAATAATATTGTTATCTTTAGCCATATGCTGCAGACGTTCGAAAATAAGTTCTGAAACCTCCCGTCCCCTCTCGATCAGCCGATCTGATTCAATGACATCAAAGACGGCATTAGCGGCGGCGCATGCAAGAGGATTACCACCGAAAGTCGCGGCATGCGTGCCGGGTTTTAAAAAATCAGCAATCTTTGGTTTAGCCACTATAGCTCCAATCGGAACCCCCCCGCCTAAAGCTTTTGCGAGAGCCATAATATCCGGTGTTACCTTATAATTCTGATAGCCGAACCACTGCCCTGTCCGCCCCATACCGGTTTGTACCTCATCGAATATAAGCAGAACATTCCGTTCCTCGCAGAGTTTCTTTACAGCGACAAGGTATTGCTCATCAACTAAATTTACTCCCCCCTCCCCCTGAACAGGCTCCATAAGCACAGCGCAAGTATTTTCGGTCAGAGCCACCTCAAGAGCTTCAAGGTCATTCAGGGGCACATGGCTGATTCCCGGCAGCAGAGGCAGGTAGCCTCGATGATACTTGTCCTGCCCGGTAGCCGATATGGCACCGAAGGTGCGGCCGTGAAAAGAACCTTCCATCGTGATTATATCGCTCTTGTTTTTCTTTTCGCCCCACAACCGTGCCAATTTTAGACTGGTTTCTATAGCTTCGGCACCGGAATTGCAAAAAAAACATTTCCCGCCGAATGAATGCGTGCTCAAATTTTCAGCAAGCAAGCCTTGCGGGATGTTGTAAAACGAATTATCAATATGTATAAGTTCCCGTGCCTGATTCTGTATCGCCTTAACAACGTGCGGGTGGCAGTGGCCGATGGTTGTAGTGCCCCAACCGGGCATCAAATCGATATAACGCGCCCCGTCACTATCCCAGATGAGCGAGCCGTCACCTTTTACAAATGCCACGGGATTACGGGAATAATTGCCTATCACATAATCATCGAATGTCTTTTTGATATGTTCAAAAGTGTAATCTAACATGCTTTAATCCTGAAAATAAATACCCGGACACTTAAAGTAATCGTAAATCCTCAGTGAACCACCCCTACCCTGCGAGAGCGGACGTATCGTACGCACTGACTGAGGGCATGCGGGCTGGGAGAAACCCGCATTAACCCGCTTCAGCAAACAGCGGTTTCATAACCCATACATAAAAAATAGGATGCGGGGCATTGAATCCTGCAAGAAATAAATATAGTAACAAAAGCACCACTCTTTTGCAAAGTAAACGGCGTGGCAGAAAAGACAATTCTGAGCAAATGCCGGCATGCTATCGACCTGTTCCCTTCCGATGATGCTGACGTACCCGCTTTTCTCACAAGCCTCCAGTGGTGCAGATGCGCCGCTGAAGACGCGCCCGGCAGGATAAACCGTCGTTTGATGACATGATCGTACACACTGCAAGTTTTAAAAGTCTCTGTAATGTTACTTAAAAGGTTGATTTTCAATCTTTTTTACTAAATATTGTCGTTGGTTTATGAAATATGCAGCTTATGAATCTCAGCCAAGTCCCTTGGGGCGCGTAGCAATTTGGGATTTCGGAGCCCTTGAAGGGGCACGCCAAGAATCTAACCGTGCCAATCTGTCATTTCTGCCCACATCACCTTGCCTATCTGCCACAGAGCCCTCTCCCAACGTTATTTCCCGAGCTTAGCCTCCCTTTTCTATAATGCCTCTGTTTTTTTGTCCTTAAAAGTTGAAAAGTGTCAAAATGTCTCCTATCCAACAGTTCCAAAGCTGTGATTTACAAGGTGTTTATATACATGCTGATATAATCTCTGTTTATGTGCCGGCCAACGACTGGCATATACTTTGCATTATAACTTGACTGAACAGGATAGTTCACTAAATTCTGTTTTAAGTGAAGGTGAATCGATAGTTTGAAACTTTTTGCAAATAGGAGG
>PUNP01000907.1 GCA_003551785.1 Candidatus Brocadiaceae bacterium
GAAAATGGCAGCCAGAGCTGAGGATAAAAAGAGAAATCATGTCGATTATTCTAAAAAATTGACGAAATGCCGGCAGCATGTATTGATGGCATATGATACTGCCGTCTCACTCCAGCCCAGTTTTGCTCAAGCATGGTTCAATAGAGGTTCGGTATTGATGAGCACAGGAAAAAACGAAGAAGCTCTTGCATCTTTCAATAAAGTCATAGAAATCAATCCGGATGATTCAATGGCAAAGGAATTAAAAGAAAGAATACTGAGAGAGCAGTTGGCGAAAAAAGAAAACGGCTAAGATAAACTTGGAAGATATCCTCTTAAAGTGTAGGCGTTAAGTTGATATATTTGTTCAGCACTTTTAGCATACTCTTGCTTTAGCTGAACATAAAATGAAATCGCAGTAATATTGATTGTAAGCAAGGTATAACCCGTTCGCATTACATCTCAGAAATGTTTACGACATGAATGAAAAAAAATCACGAAAAAGAATAAAAAACTATAAAACCGTCAAAGCTGTGCCGTCTGTGGTAAAAAGTATCCCACGTCCCCACTTGCCCGAAAAAATGTTTACTAAAAGACGTCGCGTTGGGTTCCTGGGGCTGCTGGGGGCCGGGAAAACCGTCTTTATTACCTCGCTTATCAACCACCTTAAATATTCCGACCCCAAAGTGCTTGCAATCTCGCCAAAGCGCAAAAAACGTAAAAAAAACAAAAGCAGGCCCGTCTCAATAATAGAAGTAAAGGGCGGCCTTGCCCCTAAATTGTGCGAAAACTATTTTGATTACAGCGGGCATAGAGAAGATTTTAAGAAACAACGCTGGCCCGAAAAAACCCGCCAATTACAAGAATACCGCGCCAGGTACTGCAGGACCGATAGTAAACATACAATCTATGATGTCTCATTGCTCGATATGCCAGGAGAGCGCCTGGGCGATGTTACCATGCTAAAATCCGGCTTCGACGAATGGAGCACGGAAATGAAAGACATGCTGACGTGCGCTCCATATAACCATGCCTCAAAAGAATTTGTCAAACGCTACGAAGAGCTTGAAAATGAAAACACAGGTAAACTTAGCGAGGAAGCTGTAAACTGCTATCTCGAATCTTATAAAAAAGTGATGGCGGATCTGATTGTAAACCTGAAAAATCCCGCAGTAAGCCCCTCAACTTTTTATATCAACCCCGAAGATCAATACTTCCCGCAGGAAGTGCTGGAGAAACCAATCGATGAACAGAAAGAGTGGCTCCTGAAAAATCGATTCTCCGGCCTCGACGCCGATAGCCAGTTTGCTCCGCTGCCGGCGAATGAAACGTTTAAGAGTGAAAATGAACAGCTGTATGAAACGTTCAGCGCCCGCTACGAACAGTATAAAAAAATGGTGGCTGAGCCCATCCATAAAGCCCTGAGCCGATGCGATAGCCTGATAGTGCTTATCGATGTGCCTGGGCTGCTGCAAAACGGAGACAGCAGGATAAACGCGCTGGATAATTTGCTCAAACATGTTGTAGATGGACTTAATATAGGCTCCAGATGGCCGCGGTGTATCGATTTTATAACCCCGGGCCGCGTGGCTAATCGGCTTGCTTTTGTGGCCTCCAAAGCAGATAAGGTGCACAAAGATGACCGCCTGGCACTACAATCACTGCTTCAGGATATGTGTAAATACCATGCGGGAAGGCGTGAAGTATTGAGTCACGGTCTTAAAACCGCCTACGAATACTGTTCCGCCGTCAAATCGGTTTTTCAAGACGAGGTTGGAGGGCAGAACGATAAAAAAAGCCGCCACATCTATTTTGTGGATTATTTTGACGGCCAAAAGAAGAAAATGACAGTTCCGGAAATCCCCGATTCTTTGCCCGATTCTATCCTGCCGGGGCAATATGAGTTTCCAGAGACGCTCCCCATACTGCCCGGTGTAAACAGAAAGCCACCCAAACATATACACCTTGAAAAAGTAGCAAACCTTATTTTTGATTGAAAATGAAGTGCTGAGAGTATGTCTTACGTGGTGGAGGAATTTATGATTTTTTCTGATAACAATGCCGAAGAAGGCAAGGGCGCCGATGATAATCATCACCGGAAACCATCTTCCTGGGATCACGGAGGTTATAAGGCGCTCGGAGTCGGGATGAACCGAGCTCCCGTGGCCGAAAAAAAAGATGCTGGATATTCTGATGAAGTTCGAACAAACGCCATACCCCGGACGCTAAAGCGTAACATACCAGGCGCTTATAGCCATGAAAATGAAAAGGCCGAGCCGGCTGACGCGCAGGAGAAAGAGTATTTCAGGAAAATAGAATCCGAGACCGATTCAGGCCCGGAAGAACCGTCTATGAAACAGCCGGGAGGTGAAAGAAAACCGTCAATTTTCTTGCTGTCTTTTCTGTTTCATCCGGGAATACTGGCTGCCGGGACGGTTATTGTTTTACTGATTGTATTTTTTATGGCCGGTCAGGCGGTCAGGTTAATCGACACCCTCGCAACCCTGCCGACACCTTTTAACTGGCTGGGCTGGTTTGTTGTAATTATTTTGTCAGGCGCAGCATTTATCTCCCTGGGCTATCTGTTATTTTCATTTGTAAGACTTAAAGCTTCTCCGGCGTATAAGTTGCAGTCTAGCAGTGATTTTGCGGGACACGAGGCGACCGATCCTTCAGAATTAAGGCAGATAGAGTGTGAAATGAGGCAGTATTTAAACTCTTATCGCCTTGACTCTGAGAAGGATACTCAAAAACTTCTGCGTCTGGGCATGAGCCGGGATAACATTAAAGATCTGAAAATCGGCAAAGATAACCTTCAGGTTAAGGATGGTGATGAAAAAGACTGGATCATGGAGTTTGATTCTGAGTTTTTGTCCGTTTTAGACAGGAAAGCAAAAGAGCGCATAAACAGATATAGCTGGATAACTGGTTTTACAACGGCGGCCTTTGCAGTGCCTTTTATCAGTGCTTCTGCGGTTCTCATAAATAGTTACCTTATGATAAGAGATCTTTGTGAGCTATACCGGCTGCGCTCACGTGCCGGTTTTACTTTTGTCATATTCGCGTGGTCTTTCACGCATACACTGGCGGCGACTCGACTGGGCGCGCTAACAGAAGAAGGGGCGGAAGCATTTATAGCTTCAATGGAAATTGAGATCCAGAGCGGCGTGGTAAATGCACTCGGGAAGAAGGTGATGCCCAAAGCGACGGAGGGAGCGGTTAATGCGCTGGTACTGCGAATGTTGGGCAAACAGGCTATGAAACGCCTTAAACCGATACAGTTCACACGGTAAATTTTATGCTGTGCTTTTACTTTTAATCTGTCTCAATCGCCTCACGGGGCCTGGCGAGAAACTGATATGAAAAACCCAAAACGCTGTTTGATTGTTTTGTTAGCGGCCATTTCGCTGATTTTGCATGCGACCTCCTGTGCCGCAGTCGGTGACGGGCGTACTCACTCTGAGGAAGTCGATGAATTGATTGATTTGGCGCAAACCTATTTGGAACAGGAACAGCAAGAAGAAGCGCTGGCAACCGTCCGTAAGGCCGCCGAACTTTACCCCGATAATGCCGATGCATGGTACGCCGTCGGAGCTGTCGAAGGGGATGTCTTCCGGCGGGACGAGAAAGCCCTGCATGCCTTCAAACAGACCACCGAACTGGATACCGAACATTTCTACGGCTGGCTCCAGCAGGGAATGATGCTGCGTCGTCTCGGGCGTGAAGAGGAATGCCTCCAGGCCTATTATCGCGCTAACGAACTAAAACCGGAAGAAGTTGATGCCTGGTATTATTTAGCATCGGCGTTATACCATATGGACAGACCTGATGAGGCGTATCCCGTATACGTCAGAATATCGGGGATCGACCCGCAAAACGTCGAAGCATGGTACGCTCAAGGCGTCCTGCTAAACAATCATTTCCGGAATCACGAAAAAGCAGTGCGGCCTCTGAAAAAGGTCTTAGAGCTTGACCCGGAACATGAAAGTGCATGGTTAAACCTGGGGAACGCTTATTATGAAACAGAATCTTACGACGCAGCACTTGAAGCGTTCGA
>PUNP01000975.1 GCA_003551785.1 Candidatus Brocadiaceae bacterium
AATCACAACAATTTTGAAGGGGCTTTGAAGGCCGATGGGAAAAAATTTGCTATTGTGGCCTCAAGATATAACGAAATAATCACGAAAAGGTTGATAAGCGGCGCTATTGACTGTTTAGTCCGTCACGGTGCTGAAGAAACAGATATAACGACTTACCGGGTTCCCGGTGCCTTTGAGATACCGCTCATAGCTAAGAAGGCTGCTGAATCAGGAGACTTTGACGCTGTTATTTGTCTCGGTACGGTCATAAGGGGCCAAACACCCCATTTCGATTTCGTTGCTTCGGAGGCCGGCAGAGGTGTCGGAAGAGCCGGATATGACTCAGATTTGCCCGTTATTTTCGGTGTAGTTACTACGGATACTGTAGAACAAGCAGTGGATAGAGCCGGCGGCAGAACCGGAAACAGAGGTGCTGAAGCCGCTTTGGCTGCGATAGAAATGGTTACTCTTTTAGAACAGATGGATGGTTAGACAGGATGAAGCGAAAAAAAGTTAGAAAACGGTCATTAGGACGCGAGTTTGCCCTTAAGTCCCTTTATCTCAGGGATATATATAGTGGAAAGCTGAGTGAGCGTCAAATCGAATTGGTGGCTCAAACTGAAAACCTCCATTCCCCCCCTGCATTCGGTAAAGAACTGATTGAAGGATGTTTGAGAGATATTGAAAAAATCGATGATGTTATTCAGCAAGTTGCTACTAACTGGCGCCTGGACAGAATGCCGAACCTCGATAGAAATATTCTACGAATTGGAACTTATGAATTGCTTAACTGCCCTGAAACTCCTCCCAAGGTCGTTATAAATGAGGCCATCGAATTAGCTAAAACCTATGGCACGGAAGATTCGCCAAACTTTATTAATGGTGTACTTGATAAAGTGTATACGCATTTTAGTGAGAATATTCCCGTGAGCAACTCGAAAGTTGTAAAAGATACGAATAAGAGCCACTTCAGCCCCCCTAAACTTGACTTAAATATACACCCCAATCCCGAATTAAAAGCTGATCTCCACCTGCATTCCGATGCATCAGATGGGAAGTTACCCCCGTATGAGGTTATCCAAAGAGCTAAAAAACTCGGCCTCAGCGCAGTCTCCGTCACTGACCACGATTCCGTTGACGGGGTTGAAAAAGCTGTTGAAGCGGGGGAAATTAATGATATGTTTGTTATACCCGGCGTGGAAATGTCAGCTTATCTTTATAATAAGTCCGGTAATACTGAGTATGAAATGCATATTTTGGGATATTTTATTGATATTAACTGCCCTGTGCTGCAGGAAAAGCTCCAGTGGTTACGGGATATCAGAGTTCAACGTGTCAGGAAAATTGCGGACAAACTCGCTCAATGCGACATTTTGATAGATGCCGAAAAGATTATTAGTGAAAATTACAGTACCGTCGGCAGGCTTCACGTTGCCCTGGAACTTATTGACATGGGAGTATGCAAGACTGTCAATGAAGTTTTTGATACTTATCTCGGCACCGGCAAGCCCGCTTATATCCCTAAAGAAAAACTTTCCGCTGAAAACACAATAGATTTCTTGCATCAGGCCGGCGGATGTGCCGTCCTGGCACACCCCGGTATCGAAAAAGGAACTGTAGAAATAGTTGATGAATTGATTAAAGCAGGGCTTGACGGTGTTGAGGTACATTACCCTGAACATGATGCTGAAACGGAAGCTTACTGGATGGGATTTGCACAAGAGAATGACCTTATCATTACCGGAGGAAGTGATTTCCACGGAGAAGGTACCAATAATGTTGAAATCGGGCAGGATGGTATAACTTTTGTAGAAGTTTGCCAGCTTTTGGACAGAGCAAATAATTACCGTGATCAAAGAGAATTATACGATGCGACTGTTTAGAAAGAAAAAAGATAAAGAAAATAACGACGTTGTTTCCGAAACTGCAGACACGGCGGTGCGCGAGAAGGGCGGTGTCAATGATAATCAGGATGTGAATCAAGGAATCTTCCAGAAACTCCGTTCAGGGCTGAAAAAGACACATGATAAGCTTACAAGCGGATTGCACTCCGTTTTGCCTGTAGGAAAAAGCCTTGACGATGATATTATTGAGGAAATTGAAGAACAGCTTTATCTCGCAGACATCGGACCCAGAACTGTCATGCGAATGTGCGAGGCTCTTGAGGATGCTTACAGAAAGGGAGAGATTGAAAATACCGATGAAGTCATCCCGTTCCTGAAAAATATGATTAAAAAGGATTTAACCAAATGGGATAATGAGTTACATTTGCCTGATAATTCCCTTGCGGTCATCTTAGTTGTTGGGGTCAATGGTTCCGGAAAAACTACTTCTATCGGGAAATTGGCACACAAATTCAAAAACAACGGTAAAAATGTTCTTTTAGCTGCCTGTGACACTTTTCGCGCTGCCGCCGGTGAGCAACTCAATATCTGGGCTGACTGGACGCAGTCGGAAATAGTTGTAAATGATAGCGCCGACCCCGCTGCTGTCGTATTCGACGCCATGGATAAAGCCTTATCTAAAAACTATGATGTCCTGATAGTTGACACCGCAGGCCGTGTTCATACGAAAAAAAATTTGATGTCGGAGTTGCAGAAAATTCAAAGAGTGATTACCAAAAAACTCCCCGATGCACCGCACGAAATCCTTATGGTTCTTGATGCCAATACCGGCCAAAACGGGCTGAGTCAGGCTGTCAAGTTTTCTGAATATATTGATTTGACCGGTATTATTCTCGCAAAGTTAGACGGAACGGCCAGAGGCGGGATTGTCTTCGGTATGCGAGACCAAATAGATATACCTGTCAAATTCGTGGGTGTTGGACAGCAAGCAGAAGATTTAGCGATATTTGACTCGGATAAATTTGTTGAAGCTCTTTTTGACTAATTACCACTTTAGCCTGCATATTTCACGCGTTTTCAGTGGTGCATATGTGGCAAATGTCAAACGCCGCTGTATTCGTATACTGCAAGTGTAGACTTTTGCCGCAGATGCGCCGCTGAGAACGCGCCCGCAGGGTAAACCGCCGTTTAAGGCCTCGCTGGTACACACTGTAAATCTTGGAAGTCTCCAAAATGATACTTAAAGCATTGATTATCAACCTTTTATATTAAACGTTGTCGTTGGTTTGTGAAATATGCAGGTTAGATGCCATCGGGCACAATCGAGATTAACTTTCACAGGACACTGTGGAGATAAATTAACGAGTTTCACTGAATATTTTTGATCAACAGGGAAAAATGACCACTGAACACAGCCGCATTATAGAAATAGGAACCAGGTATGAACCGGACAAAATTGAAGGCGAAATATACAATTTCTGGGAAGAAGGAAATTATTTTCATGCAGAGCCTGAAGCTCACGGGGAATCCTACACTATAGTAATCCCCCCCCCTAACGTAACCGGTGCATTGCATATGGGGCACGCGCTGAATAACACCTTACAGGACATCTTAATCAGATTGCGGCGTATGCAGGGGTATAATACGCTCTGGATGCCGGGAACCGATCATGCTGGCATAGCTACGCAAAATGTTGTTGAAAAACAATTGGCACATGAAGGCCTACATCGATGGGAAATTGGACGGGAAGATTTTATTCAACGCGTATGGAAGTGGAAAGAGGAATATGGTGATCGCATCACTAAGCAGCTCAGACGCCTGGGGAGTTCGCTTGATTGGGATAGAGAAAGGTTTACTATGGATGCTGGACTCAGCGATGCAGTACTGGAGACCTTTATCACTTTATATAATAAGGGTCTCATCTACAAAGGAAAATACATAATTAATTGGTGTCCCAGGTGCGGAACCGCACTTGCCGATGATGAGGTGGAACACGAAGACCATGAGGGGCATTTATGGTTTATTCGATATTCATTCAAGGATAACCCACTTGAATATTTAACGGTCGCTACGACACGTCCTGAAACTATGCTGGGAGATACAGCTGTTGCCGTAAACCCTGAAGACCATCGCTATCAGCATCTTATCGGTCGTCAGCTTATTCTGCCGGTTGTAAAACGGGAGATTCCTATCATTGCCGACGAGTGGGTTG
>PUNP01001029.1 GCA_003551785.1 Candidatus Brocadiaceae bacterium
CTTGCACCGCCTATAGCCTCTATACCAATCTGGTGAAACTGCCGCAGACGTCCCTTCTGGGGTTTTTCACGCCGGAACATCGGTCCGGCATACCAAACCTTCTGAAAGCGCTGCACTTTATGAAGGTCGGCCTGCAAATAAGCGCGGACGGCGGGCGGCGTGCCTTCGGGGCGCAGCGTAATCGCCTCTCCGGTTTCACCCTCCTGCCGCTCCTTGCGGGTGTCAATAGTATACATCTGCTTCTCAACGATTTCGGTGTCCTCGCCGGTTCCCTTAACGAAAAGACTCGCATCCTCAATTATCGGTGTGGAAAGTTCTCCATAACCGAACAATTCGAACTGACGCCGTGCCGTATCGTGAAGATCATGCCAGAACCCCCACTGCCCGGGGAGGCGGTCTTCCGTACCTGCAAGTGATTGTATGTATTTCTCAACCAATGTCTTATCCCTTGATTACCTTTTAGTCATTTGAATATCTATCATTATGAGCATCTACAAATTAGATAGCCCTCAGCACGTGGTGATGCTCCGGAGTTCACTGAAGACTTACCTGAATACTCACACAAATTGTAACAAAATAAGCGATTTTTATAAAATGCACAGTCCCCGCGTAAATGAAAATTGACAAATCATGCTCATATCTTCTTTGCTTCCGATAGAGCTTCCCCTTTCGGCAAGCTTCATCTTTATTGACTACGGATATTTTTTCTGACAATTCATTTGCACCTGCATACAAAAATGGTAAAATAGTTTGTAGCATAACCTCGATTGTGCCAAATGGCATCTCTACAACATATAGTGGGGAGTGACATTTGGCATTATCACGGATAGTGTCACTCTGGTCACATTAATGTGCCAGATGACACTATCCTGCATATTTCACGCGTTTTCAGTGGTGCATATGTGGCAAATGTCAAACGCCGCTGTATTCGTATACTGCAAGTGCAGACTTTTACAGCAGATGCGCCGCTGAATACGCGCCCGCAGGGTAAACCGCCGTTTGAGGACTCACTTGTACAGACTGTAAATTTTAAAAGTCTCCAAAATGATACTTAACACATTGATTTTCAATCCGTTATATTAAATGTTGTCGTTGGTTTATGAAATATGCAGGATAATGGTACCTCTCTTTTTGGGTATAGTGTTTTACTTGGCAAAAAAACTGAAGAGGTATCATTTTACTTTCAAATTATAAAAAGCAAGTGAAACAGCCTCATTCTGCCTAACATACCACAAAAAAAGACTTATATATCTCAGAATTCCTGATCTCATTCAATGAGATCAGGAATTCTGAGGCTTTATAGTATATGGGCAAATTTAAAACAGGGAAAATCGAACCGCATATATTATCCGAACTCTTCTCCGGTCTGGATATTCGCGACGAACGCGTGAAGCTGACACCGGCTGTCGGGGAAGATGTCTGCGCTATAAGCATGGGCGACAACTATCTTGTCGCGAAAACCGACCCTATAACTTTCGCCAACAAACGTATCGGATGGTATGTTGTGCATATCAATGCTAATGATATTGCCACCTCGGGAGCTGATCCCAAATGGTTTTTAGTAACCGCCCTGCTGCCGGAAAAATCTGCTGATAAGAATATGCTGAACCGAATTTGGGACGATCTCAATGATGCGCTTGAACTCATCGGCTGCACACTATGCGGCGGACATACCGAGGTCACCGTCGGACTTGACAGACCCCTCCTGATCGGCCACATGCTTGGGGAAGTGCCTAAGCACAAACTCATCGATAAAAGCAATATGCGCCCGGGCGACCGACTGCTGCTGACAAAAGGGGTGCCGGTCGAGGGAACCGCAATAATCGCAAATGAAAAACCGGATTTACTCAAAAATTGCGCATCCAAAAATGACATAAAACAAGCTCAACGTTTCCTTGACACTCCCGGTATAAGTGTTGTGAAAGAAGCCCGGATCGCCTGCCGGGCCGGCGGTGTCCATGCGATGCACGATCCAACCGAAGGCGGTCTGACCACCGGCCTGTGGGAACTCGCTCAAGCCGGCAACGTAGGGCTAAAAGTCCATGAGAATAAAATACCGTTCGTCAAATACGGAGAACTTTTCTGCAAATCCCTGGGGCTTGACCCTTTAGGAACTATCGCCAGCGGCGCTCTGATCATATGCGTTGAAAAAAGCCAATCCTGCAAAGTGCTCAGCGAAATGATGAAAAATGATATTCTTTGCGCGGACATAGGAGAAGTAACCCAGAAAGACACCGGTATTAAACTGATTAAAAATGACGGTTCTGAATGTGACATGCCGGTCTTCACTCAGGACGAGATTAGTAAGTTGTGGTCATAGCATCATTTCTGTTATCATAGAAATGTGGTTCTCCTTCACCCTTGCGGATTTAACTTTGTGGATGTTGAGATTGCGCAAACGAATCGTAATCACTTATAGTAAATGAGATATCAGTTGCTGGTTGCTGGTTGCTGGTTGCTGGTTGCTGGTTGCTGGTTGCTGGTATGTTGCAGTTTTTTTACTGTCGTTTTATATTCGTGCAGATGTAACGTTTTCAGGGATTATTACATTGCCAGCCATTTTAATGATCAATGGGGAATCCAGTCAAAAGTTTTTGCCAAGCTTTTTTCAAAAAGCGGAGTGGCGTTTGACTTTTGCCACATATGCACCCCTGAAAACGCGTGAAATATGCAGGATATCATTCGCCGACACTTATGATTTACAATAGGGCAATGCTTTTTTTTTCATCACTAATCATTCATCCTTCATTATACTCCTTTCTGCTCCTGCCCTATTCCATTCGGGACAGGTTAAGCACTGCTTTGTTGTTGATGCTTATGCTCGTGCCGCCTCTTTTCCTTGTATCCACCACCGGCTGCCAATCGGTTGAGAAAGACGAAATTAACGGAATTACTGCAGATAAGATGCTCGAATCCAATGCACAGGTATCAGCAGGCATTTCCGTCTCCGCACCGAATTCGCGTCAATCACGGGCTACCCGCTATTTTTGGGGAATTTCGCACACCTATAAGCCGAGCAAAAGTTTTGCCGATTTACTGTCACACCTGTTGACAGACCGCTATCAAATGCAAACGGTCAGGGTTAAAGACGCACCGGATATGAAAAATTTGCTGTTTGCCGAGGCTAAGGAACTTGAACTGGACTACCTGTTCGCTGCTGAAATTAACTCATGGTACCAAAGTTACCTGCTGTTCTTCCAATGGGCAAACATAGATTTCACGCTCACATGCTATGATGTGAAAAGCGGAGAACGTATCTGGTTTTCCGAAGTTAATCTGACTAATATCTACGATACGAACAGGGAGGTGCTTTGGGAAGCCCTGGAAGACGTTTTAGAGGAGGTAATGCATGTCAGGTGATTCAGTAAGAGTCGCTTCTCCCGCGAAAATCAACCTTACCCTGGATGTCAAAGGCTGCCGTGACGACGGCTTTCATGAAATTGAGACTTTGATGCAAACCGTCAGTCTGTATGATGAACTGCAAGTGGAAAAACGGGATAATCAAGAAGAGATGACATTATGCTCGGACTTCCCGGGGCTGCCGCCGATGGAGGACAATCTGGTTTATAAAGCGGCTCAAGTGCTGCTGGATAAGCACCGCCCACGCAGCTTTCCCGGCATCAAGATGCTGTTAGACAAAAAAATCCCTATGGGCGCGGGGTTGGGAGGCGGGAGCAGTAACGCCGCCGCAGCGCTCAAAGCCCTTTCCTCCCTGCTGCACCTGGATGTCGACTTAACTGATTTGGAACGCTTAGCGGCCGAACTCGGCAGCGATGTCCCTTTCTTTGTTCGCGGCGGTGCGGCAAATTGCCGTGGAAGAGGAGAGATATTAGAACATTTGGATGTCAAACCCAAAATTGATTTTGTCATCATCTGCCCGCCGGTAAAAATATCAACACCGAAAGTCTATAAAGTTTATGATTCCTTGACAAAAAACATCAGTAATGTTAAGATTGGGAATGTCGTTGAAAGTCTCCGGCAAAATGATCCGGAAATGCTGGGAAAATACCTGTTTAACTCATTGAAAATCGCAGC
>PUNP01000768.1 GCA_003551785.1 Candidatus Brocadiaceae bacterium
CCCGCGCCAGAAGCTCCTTGCCCGTGCCGCTCTCCCCTTCGATAAGCACGCCGGCGCTGCTCTCGGCGATATTGGGGAGTCTGTTGAAAATCCGCTGCATTACACGGTTTTTACTGACCATATCGTCAAAGCTGTAGCTCCCTTCGATCTGTTTTTTCAGCGCCGCACGTTCCCTTTCATGCTCCATTTTATGTTCGGCTTCAGCCAGGACGTTGGCCAGAACTTTGAGGTAATTAATATTATCCTCGTCCCAGTCCCGGCGTTCCCGCACCATATCGAAACCGATAGCACCGATAACCCCCTTATTGGTGCTGATGGGCACGTTCAGGAGAGATTTTATGTCCTGCTGCATAAGGACATCTTCGGTCGAGCCGGCGTCGTTCGGGAGTCGGGAGGTATCGGGGATATTCACTATGCGTCCGTCCATGATCTGTTTCGTCCACCACGGGAGCGAATCGATATCTATGTTGCTGAGCAATTTTTTTTGGGGTTCAATCCCGTCCGCGCACCACTCATGGGTATTGGTAAGTTTGGCAGCATTTTTCGAGAACATAAAGAGGTGGCAGCGGTCAACCCCGAAAAACTTCCCCAGCTTTTCGAGCATGGAGTCGATTTTACCGTCGATATTATCGCTGTTGGCCATGATGAAGTCGGTGGATATTTCGATGACCAGCTGCTGGAATTTTCTCTGGTGGAGCAGCCCCTGGTGTTCCTGCATTTGATCGGTTACATCGTGGTGCGTGCCGGCCATCAGCAGCGGCTCGCCGTCGTGTGTTCGGCTGTCCACTTTGCCTCGGATATTGACCCAGACCCAGTTTCCATCTTTGTGCCGCATACGGCATTGGAGTTTATAATGATCGAGCCGCCCCTCGATATGGTCTTCGAGGAGTTGTTCGCTTTTGCCCCTGTCGTCGTGATGGACAAGCTTTTGCCATGTTTTTCCCGTGAGAGCGGCAAACTCTTTGAGTGTGTATCCGAGCATACCGGCCAGTCGATCATTATATTCGGTCTCTCCCGTCTTCATGTCCCATTCCCACGTGCCCGCGTCCGACCCCCGTAGGATGGCGACGAGGCGGCGTTTTTCTTTCGCCAGCATTTGTTGGCCTTGTTCCAGTTCTTCGACCTGGATTTGCATCTCTAATTTTTGCTGCTCACCCATTGTCATGCTTCCCCATTTCAATAGTAAAGGCTGCTCTTCCAGATTTTTAAATAGGGGCGAAGGGCAGTTCGCCGCCTCAAAAAATATCGTGTATTGTTGTCGCTACGTGTTCACACCGTCAGGATATATAACCAGACCATAACCCGGACAAGCCGGAAAAGTAGTTTTTTGTTGCTGGTTGTTGGTGGACGGCCAACGAATCAGGCGAATGAGACCAAGGACTGAAAGTTACAAAATTTTCAAGTTTCAAATATAAGCGTAAATTTCTTTTTACCGGCAACCAGCAGCTTTTGCCAATAAAACAAGACAATTACAATTAAGATAATAAAGCATAAAAGATTTTAAGGCAAGCAAAAGGCGGGCTGACTATGATTTTTTGATGAACCCCATCTGCCGCATGTACATCCGTCTGTACACACCGGGAGATTGGATCAGCTGGGAATGGTGGCCGCACTGAACGATCTTTCCATCGGACATGACGACGACCATGTCGGCATCTTCACAGGCTGCAAAACGCGATGTCGCGATGATAACTGTAATGCCAAAACCTTTTTGATCATTAAAACAACCGCAAAGTTGAAGGACCGCCCCATATATTCCTGGAAGGCATAAACATTAAACTGATTAAACTGCTTTTGCCACAGGAACGGCGGATATAGGGGCTTGGCCGAAAAGGTGCAGGCGGAATGTATGACAGGCATCTTGCCTGTCCAGGCGCACGCAGGGATGCGTGCTATATGAATGACAGCCACCCTTGCCTCACCATACATTTTATGTTGCACCTTTTCGGCCAAGCCCATAGCGTATCTGCACTTGATAAATTGAAATTTTCTGATATCATGGAATTATAATACATTGTATTTTATTGGCGAGTTTATATTTCTGGGAAAGAAGAAAAATAATCGGAGCTTTTTAACTTGGGTATGAGACACGAAAAAGACGACAAGAAGAGTCGGGGCGGAGTGGGAGATCAGCGACCACCCCGCCTCAGCACGCAATTGCTTGCCTGGATGGTTATACTGGCCGCCACCCTGGTCGTGCTTATGATGTTTCGCCGGACGACCCAACCTGTAATCGAGGAAACAGATGTCACGACGCTGGAGAGGTATCTGGAAGCGGAAAAGGTGGAATCTTTGCATATCAAAGACTGGACGGTAACAGCCACGCTCAAACCGGACGTGGCCGAGTATGAAAAAATCCGCACGACCGTAAGGCCGGGCTTTCTTGACGACCGCTTGCAGGAATGGGCAAAATACCTCCCGGAAGATCAGCCTGATACTTTAGTTTTCGAGGAAGAGTCTATATGGCCTATGATACTGGCGAATGCTTTGCCCATCCTCCTGCTGCTGCTGATACTGATGTATTTTTTCCGACGCCAGATGCAGGCGGCCGCGGGACAGGGCAAAATGCCGTTTTCAAAAAGCAAAGCGCCCATCAGTCAACAAGAAAGACCTGACGTGACTTTCGATGACGTCGCCGGGGTGAAGGAGGCGAAAGAAGAACTTCAGGAGACGGTTGAATTCCTCAGGAATCCAGAAAAATTCCAGAATTTGGGGGGCAGAACGCCGCGCGGACTGCTGCTGGTAGGACACCCCGGCACCGGGAAAACACTCCTCTCAAAGGCCGTGGCCGGGGAAGCCGAGGTACCATTCTTCACCGTTTCAGGCTCCGATGAAAAGTATGTGGTCGAAGACAGCCGCGAAGGGTGGGCAAAGGCACTGGAAAGACTCCTGAATGCTTACAGCGGCGTTGAGAGTATGCCTGCAGGATGGGATTTTTCCCGTATCCGACCTGCGGGTCGGCCCCTGAAAAGCTTCGGCGGATATGCCGGCGGACCCGGTCCTCTCAAGATGATGCTCTCCAGCCTCCGACGGCTCTATAATTCCTATGAAAATAAAGAAGCCGACTCCCGGCTGATCGTTGATACCATGAACATCATCGGACGCTCCGTAGTAGCCGGCGGCATACGTCGCACGGCGCAAATAGCTCTAGGGGCTCATGACGACGAGCAGTTCCTGAACCTGAAACAAGACACCGGTAAGGTTGACGATTACCGATGGGTCTCCAACAACAGCGTCTTCGCCGAGGTCGGAATGGATTATTCGCGCACCGCACGCCTGAGCGTGCGCAACGGCGATCCTGGCTATCTGTGGATAGGTAATGCCCGGGCGTTCGGACGCATGAAAGACAAACCCCTTGGGGCCGATGAACCCGCTATGGGTACCAACCCCTGCGTGGAACAGACCCTGTGGGACAAAGAACTATGCTGCCTGGTCGAGACCTATCCCGCTCATCACAGAAATATCAATGACTATTTGCAGACGCTGGAAATGGCGTATCTGTATGCTAAAACAGTCACTTTAATCCCTACGCAAAATCCGGATACAAACGAAATTATCCAGCGCAACCGGCGGATCGGATGCTCGATGACGGGTATCGTTCAGGCCGTCAACCGGCTGGGGCACCGCCGATTTTTCGAATGGTGCGAGACAGCTTATCAGCGCGTGCAAAATCTTGACGGGGAGTATTCAAAGTGGCTGCACGTGCCGCGTTCAATCAAAACCACCTCCGTCAAACCCTCTGGCACGGTCAGTCTGCTGGCGGGGGCAACGCCCGGAGTGCATTGGGATCATGCGCCTTTTTACCTCCGGAGAATTCGCGTCAGCAAAAATAATCCTTTGGCCGGGATATGCAGGAAGTCAGGATACTATGTTGAGGACGACCGGTATGCCGATAATACGGAGGTTATTTCGTTTCCCGTGCGTACCCGACATATGCAGCGCTGCAAAGGAAATGTCCCTTTGCGGGAGAAGGTTGAACTTGCCGCCCGCCTGCAGCACTGTTGGTCGGATAATCAGGTTAGCTGCACGGC
>PUNP01000304.1 GCA_003551785.1 Candidatus Brocadiaceae bacterium
CGGCTGGGTTCTTCCTATCCCAACCCTTTTAACCCGCAGACCACCATACCGCTTGCAGCTCCCGAAAACACTCGTGCCGATATTGTCTTATATGATATTCTCGGACGAGTGATCACCCGCACCAACACGGAAATAAGTCGTGGTATAAATGAAATAGTGGTTTCTCTCGGTGATGGCCTCGCTCAGGGCCAATATTTTTTGCGCGTCCAGGCGAAAGAGTTTTCCGATACCGAAGCCATGACCTTCATAAGTACAGGCAGCGGCAGTCGACATTCAGCGATCACCGTCAGTAGTGCCGGGCAGGACACCAAAGCCGGCGAGCCTTCGGAAAAGCTGCAATTCCCCGGCAAGGGACAGCTCTCCGGGGAGCAATCGCTACATCTTGTCGTCGAAGATTCCGAAGACTATCCGGGCAAAGAGCTGACGGTCCCCGCCGGACAGGACCATGACGCCGGAGAAATTGCACTTCCAAGGAAAAAAAGTTATTGGCAGGGTTGGATCAGTGGCAGCGGCGAAATGATCGTGGAGGATGTAGCGGAATTTACCTCAGGATTTACCATGGATATCGTCAATGTTGCGGTTAGCACCAATCCATGGTTTGAAGAGCGAAAGGAATTTGACGGCTGGGCAACCGCAAACTATCAAAAACCCGGCTATGAGTTTCTCCATCCGGATTTAGCGCAATTCACACGCCATTACAATGTCAAAACCCCCCGTCTCTCCGGCGAAATAGAGGGACGGTTATCCTGGAGCGAAGTCTGGAGAGATCTGGATTCAGCATGGGGGCTTTATTATGGCATGGATTTGGGCCCCGTCATCACCCATTGGGTTTGTCACCCTCAAATACCGTGCACCGATCCAACAGGTGACCACTGGACTTCCATTCTGGCATTTGACGGGGGAGTATGGTCATCGGGCACTATGGGATTTCCCTTCGGTGTAACTTCGATCCCGCTGGACTTTATCATTGATGATGACCGGATGCCGGTTATTTTACCGGAAGAGTTCCATGAAATCAGCGTGGATATCGAAAGCGTGCTGGATGCCGGCGATGTGCCGGAAATGTACCAGCATATCCTCCAGGAGTTCGAGGATGAAAGTATCGACCTTTCCTACGCGATCGAGGGAGAGCTGTATCGTGTGCATTGGGAAACAGGCGAGCTGGAACCCGGAAAAGTGATTGAAACCGATGAACATACCCGGAAGAAAATGGAGCACGAAGTGGAAGATCCGGATGCCATGGACCCGATGGAGCGATTCGAGCTGTTTCTGGACGCCCAGACAGAAATTGAGATGCTCACCAAAGGGCCCGAACCGGAGGCCACCGATCTGGAACTCTTCAGAGGCAAATTGAGAGCAAAATTATCCGATCATGAAGGTACGTTTCGTGTCCTTACTCCAATTGCTGTTCACGGTGTAAGAGGAACCGACTTCCTGGTGGAGGTGCATGAAGACAGTACTACGATGGTCACCGTTTTGGATGGCGAGGTCGAAGTCTCAAGCCGCGACGGGTCAGGGACTGTGATACTGGGAGCATACGAAAAGACGGTGGTGAAAAAAGGCGAAGATCCGACCGAACCGGAAACCATCGACGAAATACCGGCCATCCGGAGATGGTGGGAACAGGCTGAATGACAGGCTGGAGATAAAATGTTCGTTAATAAAAAATCTGTACGAGCAACCGGCATCCGGTTTTTATCGTTAATTATTACATTCAGGTCATAACCCGTACAGTAAAATGACTCATAAAGAGTCAAATAGGGGATTGAAATACGAGTAGTAATTATGACCTGTTAAATAGAACGAAAGAGCGGAAGGTGAGCGCGGTTGAGTTTTTATGGAAAGGAAGAATATTTTCTCTATTTTTATAGAAAGTATATTCAAGATGACACAAAGGGATCAAAGGGATCAAAGGGATCAAATATCAGTAATTAAGCAAGATACCCGGGCGACTTGTATCTTCCATCAAAAGAAGAAATCTTGACATACAAAAAAATGGTTTTGAAAATAAAAAAACTTGTTAAAAACAGCTTGGTGCAAAAACAAATTTCTTTCATAACCACTCTATAGCCAGGAACTGTTGAACGATAACCTTTGAACCCTGAACTCTGACTGACGAAACAATGTCTGACAATGATATAAAAACACTGGTTTCTGAACTTGTTGAGCAGAAGCTTGAGGAACTTTTGGGTGACCCGGATGCTGACCGGCTACCGTGCCGGATCATTCAGGAAAAACAGGGTCGTTGAATCGTAACCACTATTATGATAACAGCCGTTACGATAATTAAAATAATAATATAACCCGCTGTCATCTTGAAATTCTACAACCGCGAAACGGAACTCAACTTGCTTGCCGGGATGGCGAAGCGTTCTTCTGCCGGCGCGAAGATGACCGTGATCTATGGAAGGAGAAGGATCGGAAAAACAAGCCTCGCCCTGGCATCGGTCGAAGGCCGGTTTTATGTTTACCTGTTTACCGGCAGGAAAAGCGAAGTGCTGCTCTGCCAGGATTTCAAGCAGGAAATTGAGCAGAGCCTCGGCAAGGAGCTGTTGGGGGAATTCAGGCGCTTTCGTGATCTTTTTGCATGGCTGATGGAATATGCCGTCGAACACCCCCTGACCGTGATTATCGATGAATTCCAGGAGTTTCTGACCGTAAACCCGGCCGTATTCGGGGATATGCAGGAACTCTGGGATCGGCGAAAGCATAAAAGTCGCATGCACCTGATCCTGAGCGGTTCGGTATACAGGCTCATGAAGCGGATATTCGAAGATGCTCATGAACCATTGTTCGGCCGGGCCAATGAGCGCATACATCTGCAATCTTTGAGCAATGATGTGCTTGCCACGATAATGAGGGATTACCACCCGCAGTTCAACAATATGGATTTGCTGTGTCTGTACGGCATAACCGGTGGCATCCCCAAATATCTGGAGCTTCTGGCCGACAAAGGGGCGATGAGCGTACAAGCCATGAGGGACGAAATATTCCGGCCCGGTTCTTTCTGGCTCGATGAGGGCAGAAACCTGCTCATAGGCGAATTCGGGAAAAACCACACGATCTATTTCTCAATTCTCAGTCTTTTGGCCACAGGCAAGACCGGACGGACAGAAATGGAATCGATTCTTGGAAGGAATATTGGCGGATATCTGGGTCGGCTGGCGAATGAATACGGGCTGATCGGCATCGTTCGGCCCATTGGTTCGAAACCGGGCGGGAAGATTCAGAAGTACGAAATTACGGATCCGTTTCTGCGCTTCTGGTTTCGTTTTATTTACAAGTATTCGTCCTCATCCGAATCCGGGAATTTCCGCTACCTGGCATCGGTTTTCGATCGCGATTTTTCCACATGGGCCGGCAAGGACCTCGAGAACTGGTTTATGGAGAAATTCCGGCTGACGGGTACCTTTTCCAGGCTTGGCAGATACTGGGATCGAAAGGGCAATGAAATCGACCTGGTGGCCATCGATGAACAAAACGGGACCGTCCATTTTGCGGAAGTGAAGTTCAATACGCGAAAGGCGAACCCGGAAGTGCTGAGAAGGAAAGCGGCTCCGTTGCTCGAAAAGATGAAGAACTACACGCCATCTTTCGCCATTTACGGGCCGGATGATATGCTCAGGCAGCCCGAAGATTTGTTGAAGAGTGAAAAAGGCCATTGACGACCAATACCATGCGTAATATTCTTTCCAACACATTAACGGCTATAGGCAGGTTGGAAGCCAAAGATATAGTGGATATTCTGTATATTGCCCGGAATTTGTCCTTTAATTGGATGGAAATTTTTGAAGAAGCTGAAAAAAAGGATATGTGGGTGAATTCGGTCGATACCGCCGCACTATTGGAGCAATTCCCGATAGAAAAAACAGATACGATAGCCTGGAGCGGCGAGAAACCGAATGAGGATGAATTTAAAAAGTGGTTACATTCTGTAACCGCCGACATTCTTACAGGAGATAACAATTCGCTTTATAAGGCAGATGGTAGAACGTAGATGGTATGTTGATGCC
>PUNP01000677.1 GCA_003551785.1 Candidatus Brocadiaceae bacterium
TAATGCTAAAGACCACAATGAGGTCTATTCCATAGAATTATCACCGATAGATGATGTTGAATTTGAGATAGAAGGCGAAGATGCCGAACAGGCTAAAAAGGTTTTTAATAAATTGGTCAGCTACAATTTTTACATTGAAGATGCCGTTAATGTCGATGAGTAATAAAGGACGACCTATTTTATGGATATCAGACAAGGCATACCAGTCTCAAAAGGGATAAGTATTGGAGAAGTATTCTTGCTCGAAGCCGAAGGGGTACGAATCCCTTCACACTTTATCCCTGAAAATAAAGTTGATGAGGAGACGAGCCGGTTATTGAAGGCCTTTGACAATGCTTTAGCTGAGATTGAGGGTCTGGCAGACGATTTGCGTGCCAAAGCCGGTCAAAAAATTGCGGAAATATTCGTGGCTCATGCCGGTATGCTGCGGGATGAGTCTTTCAGACAAGAGTTTTTGGGAAGGATTCGCGAAAAACATTATACCGCAGAGTTTTCTGTTGCCAGAACTATGAGGCATTGGCGTAAGTTATTTCAGGAAGACGATTTTCTCGCTCCCCGTGTCGCCGATTTAGAAGACCTGGAAAGGCGTTTGCTCCGCCACCTCCTGGGGCAAAAACGCGAAGAACTGTCGAGCCTTAAAAGCGAAGTAGTATTAGTTGCTCATGACCTCAGCCCCAGTCAAATAGCATCTGTTGATACCGATAAAGTAAAGGGGTTCGCTACTAACGCCGGCGGGCCGACCAGTCATACAGGCATAATTGCCTCCGCTCTGGGTATTCCCTCCATTGTAGGACTCGGCTCCATAACTAACGATGTAACCGGCGGCGATACGATTATTATCGACGGCAGTCGCGGAGTGGTCGTGATTGAACCTGATGAAAAGACTATCGAGAAATATTCAACCCGACGCCAGGAAGTCATGGCTTCCGACCAAGTCCTGCTTGAGGAACTTAAAGACCTGCCATGCGAGACCAAAGACGGGAAAAAAATATCCTTGATGGCAAATATTGAATCGCCTAAAGAGATTGGGAAAAATATCGAATATGGCGCTGAGGGTATTGGGCTCTATCGAACGGAATTTCTGTTCATCGGAACGGACAACATGCCCTCTGCCAATGAACAGTTCAGGGCGTATATGGATGCTGTTAGAGAACTTGATGGACGCCCATTGGTAATCCGAACCTTAGACTTGGGCGCTGATAAATTCTCTGATGGTGAGACTTTCATTAAAGAAAGAAATCCGTTTTTGGGACTCCGCTCCCTGAGATATTGCCTCAAAAACCCTGATATTTTTGAAGAACAGCTCAAGGCCATACTTAGAACCAGTGCTTTTGGGGATGTGAGAGTAATGTTCCCTTTAGTCAGTGGCGTGGATGAATTGAACTCGGCAAAAGAAATTCTGGAAGAATTAAAAAAACAGATGGATAAAGATGGAGAAGAATACAATCCTGATTTGCCAATCGGTATTATGGTTGAGTTGCCAAGTGCTGTTATCAATGCCGAGGCTCTTGCCGATCATGCCAACTTCTTCAGTATCGGAACTAATGACTTGATTCAATATACGTTAGCTGTAGATAGGGGCAACGAGCATGTAGCTGACCTTTACAGACCGGAACACCCGGCCGTGCTGCGGTTGATAAAAATGACCGTAGAGGCCGCAAAAGAAAGCAATACGCCCGTTAGCGTCTGCGGAGAAATGGCCAGCGTCATCTTATATTCCGTCTTGCTAGTAGGATTAGGCATCGACAGCCTCAGCGTTGCCCCACCGCAGATTATTCCCGAAGTTAAAAAATTAATCCGCTCCATCTCTTTTGTCGAAGCAAAAAAATTCGCTGATAAAGTGCTGGCTGCTAAGGGACCTGACGAGGCTAGAGAAACGCTATTGAAGGGCAATCGGCAATTTATGGAAGCCGCCGGTATAACGATTAAAATTTAACTGCACTATGCATAGATTAAAATTTTTTACATTTATCCCCCTTCATCTCACTCTTTTACTCGCTTGGCCTACACTTTGTATTACCGGATGCCGGACAAGGCGATTGACTTACCCTCAACTTGAAGCAGGTTTAGCCGACCAAGCACCTCAATGGATTTTTGGCGAAAAAAAAATCGGATTCTACAACGGCCTTTTCACTCTACAAGCTATAGGCATTGACTCCAGAGCTTTAAATTACCGTTCCAGACGGCAAAATGCAATATTGGATGCGGAAACAAAATTGAAAAATTCAATAAAAGATGTGTGCATGAAACTGGCCCATGACAAAATGGCACTCAAAGAGATTGAAGACATCGAAAAAGATATTTTTTTTCAATTTGCTGAAAATGCTGCTGAAAAAACCGTAGACTTCCTTAAAAAAGAATTCATAAAATCTAATATACATGAATCGCTGCTCAGGCGAGAGGTCTTTGTTAAGCTCGTTATTCCTTTTGAAGATGTTTACTTTACTTTCTCGGATCAACTTTTCAGAAGGATAGAAGCTTATAAATCCGAGTTGTCTAATGAACATGAATCAGAAAACAGATTCTGGTAATTTCACATATGGATTCAACCACTACACGCTGGTTTGAGTTTTCAAGGCATGAATTAAAAGCATTGATCCTGGCTGCGGTAATAATCATTGCAGGCCTTTATGGACTCATGGCGTGGGAGAGGGTGAAGTTCCGAAATGAATTTAGAATATATCAGTCTACTGACATTGTGCCACTTCCAAAGAGAATTAATATAAACACAGCCCAGGCACACGAGTTGCAATTTCTGCCCCGAATAGGTGAAACACGTTCGCAAGCAATTGTCGATTACCGTGAAAAGAACGGTTATTTTGATAATATAGAGGAGTTGGTAAATATCAGAGGAATAAGCTATTCAACAATTGAAGAGATTAAACAAATAGCTATCTGCACTCCGCCTTCCGTTCATTAGCTTTTTTCGCCACTTATGGGGCTTGTGCGAAAGGTCAATAGCGTTCAGTCCTTCAATTCAACGATATCTGCAAGAGATATTTGACTCATTGCACTGCTAACAGCAGACTTGATTTTCGAATCAATCATAATAACGCTGGTCTCATATCTACCCTGATCCCGAGTTTCCAGCGGGTTCAATTTTTTATAGTAGTTGTCTGAAACGGAATGCAGAATTTCTGCTATACTTATCATTTCGGGACCACGAATTAGACAATAGCCGCCGTATCTGCCTGCTGTGCTTGAGATCAAGGCATTTCTCTTCAGTAAAAGCAATATTTGGGACAGGAACTTAGGTGGTGCTCCGCAAGCTTCGGCGATTTCAGCAGTACTCATGGGCTCGCCAGAGTCATATTTTTCAGCTAAATAAAATGCGGCCCTCAAAGCATAGTCAGTTTTCTTATCCATTATTCCCCGTTTTCGACATGCCGTCCGGCAGCCTTCTTTAAATCAGCAGAGTTAAAGTCCGCGTGGTTACGATAAATATCTTCCCATCCGATACCCTTTGGATCATTGGCTGAAATCTCATCACTCAACTCATTGGGCGCTTGCCAGTGGAAAGGTTTGCCTCCCATTCTGCTACTAATGTGTGAATATGTTCTGAGCATTACAGCCCCAGAATCGACTGGCAATCTTGCTGTGTTGACCCTGCCAAAATCTGCGGGTATAAATTGGACGAAAGGTAGCAGGGCGTAAAAAATCAACACAAAACCGCTAACAATAACACCGTTCAGCCCTCCTATAATCGCCCCAATGATTTTATCGCCGTATTTATTAATCGTTATATCTATTTTCGAAAACAGATGCTTGTAACGCATTTGGTCTGCTATCCCGATTAAAATGATGAAAATGGCAACGAACAATATTACCATAATGTATTGGGGAACAGGATAATCGCTGAATTGTGGAATTAGCTTCTTTATTAGGTTAGTTCCAAGTGGAAATAAAGAAAAAGCCAGCAGAAAAGCGACAAAATTCCTGAAAAACATATAAGAAGACTCGAAAATACCCGCTGTATATCCGCTGTAAATCGTGAAAGCAAATATCAGCAGCGTCGCAATGAGCATTATGAGATACAAATCGTTTGCCCTCCTAAATCAAAAAAAATTCGATGATGATATTCAGGTAAGACCTCAGTGAACCATTTTAAATTTTACTCAACTCATAACACCGTGCCCTGTGCCGGTGGTAATTTCATGGATTTCGCCGGTACTTACAACTTCATCCTAAATTGTGTCCAATGGCATCTCTACAACATATAGCCTGTAGTGAGTTGAAGATTATCAGGGCTAAATTACTTCAAAACACGTTTAAGTTCATTCAAAGTCGTAACACCCTCTTTAACGTGCTCCAGGGCGGATTTATAGATTGAGTGATATGAATCACCGGGCGCTGTTTTCTTAATAATTTGCAATGAGATATTACCACTGGAAATGAATTCCGCCAAATCATCATTTATAAAAAGAACTTCAAAAACTCCTATTAAACCATCATATCCTGTTTGAAGGCATGAATCGCACCCGACAGGCTTAAACCACTTACCGGGGTCTTCCGGATCAATTTTCAGTTTTGACAACAATTTGGGGCTCGGCAGTATTTCTTCTTTACATTCAAAACAGAGCCGGCGCATAAGTCTTTGATTGGTAATCGCCTTCACCGTATTGGCGAGTTTATCCGGTGGTAACTGTTTAGTAAGTCTAATCAAAACCTCAGCGGCATTATTACCATTGACGGCCCCAATTATCCGACCGTCTTCTTGGGCAAAATCCAGGTATTTTTCAGCGACTTGCTGATTTTTAAAATCACCTGCGACCAAAATATCAGGTTCTCCTCTCAATATCGGTGGGAGAGCTTTATTAAACTCTTCAGGAGAGTCCAGATTGACTTCGACTCTTTTAACCTGGTCTAATTCCCCCTCATTTTTATTTTCAAAAAGGACGACATCGTTCATGAAAATATCTACTAACGAGACGACAGCATACAGTGATGTGGTGAGGCCGGACTTTGGGGGCGCGGAAACGATAATCGACGCGCCGGGCGTGTTAGCCGTAGTCTGCAGCATATCCCCAATTTCTTGCTGCATACCGAGTTTAACCAAATTCTCCTTATGCAGCGTAATTTCACCTTGGGGGGCCTTAAAAACTAAGGAAGCTTTCCCCTGCAATTTCAAAAGCTCCACAGAGAGTTGTGTATCTTTTTCCTTCATAACCAATTTCAGGTATGTTTGGGGATTTTTTTGTGATGAAAGCCCACAGAAACGTGCAAAGGCAGCCACACCTATTTTTGCATCGTTAGGATCCAATTGCTCCAATCGGGAATGAACGCTGTCCTTTTTAATTTCGACGATGTATGAAGATTTTCCCGGTTTTACATGGAGTTCTTCGACATCCTTATCGAAGACATATTCCAGGAATTCGCAGATGATAGAAAGCGGCTCTTCAAAATCCGGGTGTTTTTCGACATAATCACCGATTTCTTTGCCTTTATTATTAATAAATTGCGCTGTTTTAGAAAGCCCTTTCGTTTGTTTTTTCTCTTCTGCAGGGATGGAGTCCAACTTTGCCTCTTCAGTTCCTAAAAATTTCGGGAGTATTTGAAATTGTATTGGTACTTTGCGGTTATGTACGGTGAAATAATAACTAAGAAGTCCACAAAAGCCCAAAATAGAAAAAATAGCAAATACGGGATGCAGGAAGAGCATTAGTATCGCCCCAGCCCATCCGACACCGACAAAAAGGCCGGTCCAAAAGTGGTGATTTAAACCGATCCCTAATGCGTTATCGGCGACCCAGGCGGAAAGATAAACCCAAAAGGAAATGGCGATTATGACAGTTAATAGCCAGACAGGATTCACCCAGAGGCCGCTCTCTGGTAATATACGCCCGGCATTATAGGTCGCAGCATGTGCGGAGTGAGGTGTGATTAACGCAAGGCCTATCACTGAAAAATTTTTCCAATTCAATAAAACGCCTAATTTAGTGTTTTTATTTATCATAACCCATAATATCAGAAAGAAATACCTTTCAACGCGGTATCTAATGCCTGTGCGTTAGGCGCGTATTCCATAGCGACTTTCTTTTCCACCAAATCCTGATTGATAAGAGAGACAAGAGAATCCGTCCATGTCTGCATGCCCTCTTCCGTACCTACTTTGATAAGTTCACTGATTTGCGATTCTTCTTCCTCCTCGATTTTTTTCCGTATAGGCGCAGTCATCCACATAATTTCCTGAGAAGGGACACGTGAAATATCGTCGCGGAAAGAAGGGACAAGCCGTTGAGAGATAATGCCTTTAAGGTTCATAGCCAGCGAGCGGCGTAATTGCTCATGCTGCGGCTGCGGAAATAAATCAAGTATGCGCCCAATAGTGCCGGCAGCACCGGATGTATGCATAGTACTGAGGACAAGGTGGCCTGTTTCAGCAGCGGTAAGTGCGAGGCTGAAAGTTTCCCTGTCGCGCATCTCACCTATAAGCATTATATCGGGATCCGAGCGCACACCCGTTCTGATGGCCTGATCCCATTCATGAAAATCCAACCCGAACTCACGCTGGTTGATCGCACATTTATCATCTTCAAAAATGTACTCGATAGGGTCTTCAAAGGTTATAATATGATGTGCTCTGGTTTTATTTATACTGTTTATCAAATACGCAAGAGTGGTGGACTTACCGGAACCGGTTATACCACAAACCAGGATAAGCCCCTCCCGATAATCGAAGGCCCTGTTTATATTTTCAGGCAGGTGCAGTTCTTCCATTGACGGGACTTCGGCATTGACTAACCTGGCGACCAGAGATACACGGCCTCTCTGTAAGAAAATAGCGACTCTCACCCGGCGTTTATCCCCACCAAATTCATGTGCAAGGTCCAGACTGCCTTTCTGAAACAGCTCAAGAACCGATTCCTGAGGCAGCCAATCCCGGATAAGCGCTTCAATCTTATCAGCAGTCAGGATTTTACCCTTGCGATGCAATGCTCCGTCAATGCGGAACATAGGCGGGTTACCGGCTTTGATATGCAGGTCACTGGCCTCGACAGAGACCATATGGGAAAACAGTTTATCGATTAATTTCTCATTATTTTCTGTCATAGTCTGTGATCACTTAAAATTTTCAACTCAAAGCTGCCGGGCATGAATCAACCTTCCACATATTCAGCAGTTGTTTCAAAGTATTCAGTATACATTCCAACAACTTCACAAAATTACACTGCATTATGTCGGTGGCGATGCTCCGGGATTAACCGGGGACTTTAAATGAGACTTACTTTAAGCTGGAAGAATCTGTCAAGTAATTTCATTTGATAATCCGCGAATTAATTGTAACCATTCAGGGAATAAAAGTCAAAAAAATACTGAAAAGTATACATTGACCACTATTGCATATTACCGCCTTTAAAATATAACATTATTACCAGTGGATTTGAGGCTGACTATAGAAGTGAAGAAAGCCATATAGCCGTGGTTCCATATCTTCACTCTCCCTCCACTGTGTATGGCCGTCCATGAAGACCACATTTGCACCATCGGCCTCCATGTGGTTGTTGTTATAATCATTGTTGGGGGCCCCCCCATCATACCAGTCAGGCACATACGGATCCATGGCAGCTGGCTGTTTAGAAGCAGAGGGGACCGGCTGCCGGGTACGGGTTTCATGACGATTACCGTATCTGTCAGCATAGGGTACGTTTAAGCCAACCCAATTGCGGTTTGGAAGAAATCCCACTCCATCAAAATCATCGCGCCTATAGGCATAATGTCTATTTTGGATTCCCCACCATCCGTCAGGATGAGAGCCGCGCCCGAATAAAAAGATGTAGGAAGTGCAAAGATAAGTGCTGAGCCATCGGCCGAGATTATTATAACGGTCTTCGGTCGGAGCGGTGCCGCCCGGTCCCGTATGAAATGACACGCCGGGACAACGGAACGTCATATTGTAGTCTGTCCCGTCTTCAGTTACACGCCCCGGGAAATAATCCTCAACCCATTTGTCAGCACTGGAAAAAATGTTGCCGTTCACTCGCGAAATTCTAGGGAATCCCCATCCATCATAATCATTGGCATAAAATTCCATCCCCAGGTGAATTTGCCTAAGGTTGTTCGCGCAGTTAGCTATATTTGCCTGTTGACGCACACTCGCGAGAGCCGGCATAAGCATGGCTGCCAATATTGCAATGATTGCGATCACTACCAAAAGTTCGATTAAAGTAAACCGTAATCTCTTTCGTCTAAGTTAAACATGGATATTTTCTCCTGTTAAATTTGGATTAAAAAACTGAACCACTAAACAAGGACCATAGTGCGGTGGATATAAGTATTGCAGCGGCCCCGCTCACTAAGCAGAGGGCGCACGGACTATACTTTTTCTTTTGACCAGGTGCGGTCGGATTTTCTCTTCCGACCTGCGCCCTCTCCCTGCGACAAGACCCTCGAGCGTTTCGATCATGTACAGTGACAGTTCCCTATAATCAACACCTGCAGTTGTGAGGGCCGGGTTCATCACTCTTCCCCAGTCAGTATTATCGAAGGCTGCGATGCTTATATCCTCCGGCACTCTGTACCCTTTTTCCCGCAACACCTCGATGCCGCCAAAAGCGCTCAGGTCGGAGCCGAAAACTATCGCTGTCACATCAGGCCGACGCTGCAAAAGTTGTTTTGTCAAACGCATGGAAGCATCAATCATGTATTCAACGCGTCCCGTTTTGACATTTTCCACATCCTGCCCATCACTTATTGCCAGCAGAGACTCATCAACCTCCCGCTCAAAGTGAGACATAGTTTCTATAAAGCCCTTATATCGCGCATGCAGCGAAGGCCATGACGTACCATACACCACAAGCCCGATCTGGGTGTGCTGATGAGCAAGCAGGTACTGCACTACATCCTGCACGGCCCCGTTCCAATCAACCTGCAGACTGATGCCGTTGCCGTATGGCATTTTTTCACTGACAGTAACCAGAGGTAAACCGTATTCACGTTCGACCGCAGGAAAAAAATCATCGGAAAAATCTCCAAGCAAGATACATCCATCCACGCTATCAAGCATCTCCGGAGTCCCGCTTTTCGATTCACCTTTCCAAAAATCCGCCATGCACCGATAACCGGACTCGGAAACTGCGGAAATTGTAGCCGGAAGTATCTTTTCCACCCAAGGATCATCTTCAGTAACGGTACTTGCGAGTACGCCTATACACTCTTTATACGGGGAACAGATCGCACGGGCAAAAAAATTGGGCCGGTAGCCGAGATTTTTTGCTATTTCAGCCACTTTTTCCCGGGTAGCTGGAGAGCCACGGCCGTTAAGTGCCTTGGATACAGTTCCCGGACTTACGCCCGCCTTGCGGGCTACAACGTCAATAGTAACCTTTTGCTTCACATCGTCACCTCAATTTCGAAACCGCTTTCCATGTTTATATTCTAATTCAAAGGCTTACTTATGTCAAAATTATCCTGAAAATGTCAATAACGCTGAGTCAATTATTTAGTGATCGGGGAGCGGGGCACCGTCGTCTGATGACCGTGCCGCCTTACATGGCACGCAGCGAACGGGAACTGCTTCTCCCCCGAGAAGTGATCGAGGCGGACTCCGCTGGGCCCTGAGACAGAGAAGACTTTGTTGCCGCGCATCGAAATGACCTCGTCAGGATGCCTCTGAACCATAAAAACAAGTGGAATGAACCACTATAGCGGCTTGGCCGAAAACCCGGCTCGTAGTGGACGCTTTCAAGCGTCCAGGGGAGCGCGTAACAATTTCCGGACTCCGGAGCCCTTGAAAGGGCTCATTAAGAACCTTTTATTGCCTTTTCGGCCAAGCTCCTAACCTTACGCGCACCGAGGAATGCGGGCTAATCTTCGAAAGCAAGAATTCCGCTTCGATCGTTGCGATGATAGCCCCCAAACATACATGACCAGCAGGATCGCTCTCCGGCACCTTCAAGGTTTCGGTGACGGATCACGTTCACCTGCCATCGGTCCCCTGATTCGGGCGCTTCGGTCCTGAGCACGTCGAACGGCACCGACAGTTCCGCAAACCATTTGCTGGATTATCTTTGATATCCGTTATTTCATACATAAGGTAAACTCCTGAGTATTGAGAAAATCATCTTGCAAGCCAGCCGCCGTCAACACATAAGATATGACCGTGCATGTAGTCACCGGCAGGAGATGCCAGAAACACGGCCGCGCCATTCATATCCTCGGGCTTTCCCCAGCGTCCGGCGGGGATTCTTTCAACAATAGCTTTGTTTCGCCCTTCGTCCTCCCTGAGCGGGCGGGTGTTTTCCGTTGCTATGTAACCCGGCGCTATGGCATTGACGTTGATTCCATGTTCTGCCCATTCGTTGCAAAGTGCTTTAGTTACGCCTGCGAGGGCGCTTTTACTTGCGGTATAGGAAGAGACAAAAACGCCGCCCTGAAACGACAGCATGGAGGCAATGTTGATTATTTTGCCGCGGCTTTTCTGTTCGAGAAACCGTCTTGCAGCCGCACGGGCCAGGAAAAAAGGCGTTTTCAAGTTGACATCAATGACAGTATCCCAGTTGTCCTCTTCAAATTCAACGGCTTTTTGGCGCCTTATCATGCCGGCATTGTTTACCAGAATGTCGAGTTTACCAAACTCAGAAACAGTAGCGTTGACGATATCCTCTATGGGTTCAGTAGAGGACAGGTCGGCGTTTATTGCCAGAAATTTACGTCCTTTCTCATGCACTACCTCCGCGGTTTCGCTCATATCACTTCTGGCGACCCCTGTTATATCAGCGCCGGCCCTTGCAAGGGCAACGGCTAATGCACGACCTATACCCCTGCTGGCCCCGGTAACTATCGCGACTTTTCCTTCAAGTGAAAACTGATCCAGCATGACCTTCATCCTCGATTAAAAGTTAAAATAATCTTGCAAGTTAACTTACTTTTATCCTTCATAACCTCAAAAGCTTCCTGGGCGTCATCAAAATCAAACCTGTGTGATATCATAGTTTCAGGCTCCAGCACCCCTTCTTCAAGCCATTTTAGCACCTGTGGGAACTTTTCGTTGTTCATCCGCGAACCGATCACTTCCAGCTCCCTTTTGGTTATCTCCACAGGCTGAATCGACATTGGCTCGCTCATGAACCCTATGTTACCTATACGACTTCCCGGAAGAGCATGCCGCAGCGCGTCTTCCATAATCGGGGTGCTCCCTGCGGCATCTACGATAACGTTCGGCCCACATCCTTCCCATACTTCTATGCACTTTGAAACAGCACTTTGACGGGCGGAGTTTATTGTAAATGAAGCAGAAAAACGATCCGCCATTTCCAGCTTTTCCGGCGAAATGTCCGCCACAGCGACCTCAGCCCCGCATACTCTGCCGATGACCTGGAGCAAGGAAAGCCCGATAGTACCGCTCCCTATTACCAGAACTTTGTCTTCAGGATCTATTCGAAGCCGATTGCTTATATGCGCAGCTATGCTGAAAGGTTCGGTCAAAGCTGCTTTTTCCCACGAAAGATTATCGCTAAACGAATACAGTCGGCCGGCCTTTATCTTGATGTATTCGCAGAATCCACCGTTTGTCTGCACCCCGAGACATTTAACCGAACAGCATATGTTATGTCTCCCCGAGCGGCATACATGGCACTCACCACAGCTAACAACGGGGTCTACAGCTACTCTGTCGCCGACAGCAATGTTCCCAACATCGTCGCCACGCTCCACTACTTCACCGACCAGCTCGTGCCCTGGTATCATCGGATATTGCACTGCTCCGTGAGAACCCTCGACTATATGAAAGTCGGTACCGCAAATACCCGCAGCCCTGACCTTGATCACAACGTCATCGGAGTCCTCCATGACGGGTTTACCTATATCAACCCACTTAATCTTCTCTGCACTTTCCACCAGTAATGCTTTCATAATAATGACACTCTCAAGTTTAAAATTGTTTGGTTCAAAGTTTACTATTTGCGCACCCGAAATGCAAATTATACATTAGATTTCTCTTCTTTTTTCTCGATGCAGATTGTTCGGCAAGGAGCGCATACGCATTTTCAGAGACTGTGCTCTGAAAATGGGTCGCCTGACGGCGCAGTACGGATAAATATCCGATTTCATGATTCAACTTAGTTCTTTACTTATTTCAAAACAATCATGATAACCACGGGGACAAGCCCCATGGAGTCTCCTGTTGTTGATGTTGTGCTTTTCTGGTAGTCAGTCAAGCAAGCCACAGGGACAAGCCCCGTGGGGGAAGTGAATTTTAACGAAAGAATCAAACCTCCACGGGGCTTGTCCCCGTGGAAGAAATGACTGCCGGCCCGGTACCGTGATCAGGACAGTCACGCCAACAGCCTTTGATTTCTGATATTTATAATTTTGAGCATTGTAATTTATTTGGAACTTGTAATTTTTAATTTGAAATTTCCGTAACTTGGACAGATATTTAATCTTTTTCGTACATCCTCATTTTGTTAACGATGTACGGCAACGAAGCGCCTATAACATCCGCCAGCGGAGTATGCATGGCGCCATGGTCCACAGCCTCACTCCCGTCTCCACCTCTCCACCCGATTCGTTCCAGTCCAAAGATTCCCATTCACCATCCGGATTCAGGGTTTCCAGCTTATCAATGCCATCCGCACAGGTCGAAAATGTAAGGTTCTCAACCACATCAAGACTCAGGTTGAAAACCGCCAGAACGCAGGTTTTATCCTCCGGCACGGTACCGTAAAGTGCATAAATATCGCCCTCAGAGGTAACGCACGGAAAAGGGCCGCGGCTTAGCCACTCCAGCACGCCTCTAAGCTGCCTCCTTCGATCATCGGTTACAAACAGAAATTCTTCGAAACTGGAAAGGGCATGAGAATAGACCGCTATGCGCCCATTGTGCTCGTTCTCATAAAGGGTTAAAGCCGGCGCCACGCTCTCGGCCTCTGGATGCTGGAACCCGGGTCTGCGCATCAGCCACGAGGGAGTTTTCACCCCCGGACGAATGGGGGCGAGGCGACGTATATCGGACGGATTGCGACGAGCACAGATCAGGTGCCGGTCGGACGATTCTCCGTGAACTCCGGCATCTTTACACCACTCGAAATTACAGCGCAGATTGTCGTCGGATGTAACCTCCACGCCCATCAGATCGGCGCAGCCGCGTTTGCTCAGTATTTCGGCCGCTTCGCCGTCGATCAGTAAAGCACCACGGAACAGTTTTTCTAATTCCTCGTCTTTCCGTCCGTATGCCGATATGCCGTCGATCAGGTTGACCTCTGACGGCGGGTGGCAATGGAGCGGTATTCCCATTCTCCCGAGCACACCGCCCCACCGAGGTACTCCGATGGCCTGGCCAGTCAAATCGGTCCAGGGGGCGCACCAGCGTTCAAGGCCTGAGGAAAGACATGCAGGGCCCTGCCAAGACACTCTTTTTCCAAGCTCGCCGAGGGCATTAAAAAAGCTTTTACTCTTGCTCAGCATACTGCGATACCGTCGATCAGGAGCCCACTGGCGTGTAGGAGAAATCCAGAGATCGGGCGCATCGATGCCTTGCAAAAGACTGCCAGCAATATACGCCCGTAAAGCGGCGGCAGAAAGGCTGTAGCGGGTATGCGGATAGGTATCAGCCTCAGACAGCGTTTCAAATTCATTCGGCAAAGCCGCTTTTTGCTGAGCGATAATCGCCATAACTAAAGGAAACTTTTTGCCCCCCCGTTCGTTATAAAATGCCTGTCCCACCCGCACAAGCGGCCGGTTTTCACCAGCCAGTTTGTCCGCCAGACGTTCGGTAACGGGACGCAGTCCCGCAACCACGCAAATGCCACAGCGAATCGTTGGCTCTACTGCATCTGCTGATTCCCTCACTCTCCCTGCCAGAGTGAGCAAACTCTCATCCAGTGTCGCCTGCCAGGCCTTGCGGGCCTCAAGCCCCGCCTCGTCCGGCCGTTTGAAAAGTGACACCAGTTCTTCGCGCTTTCTGTGGCAACCAGAGTGATCTGCATACAAGTCAAGGTGACGTTGACACATACAGCCATAATGGTAGGGATATGAACCAGCCAGACGCACATCGTCGTCCAGCATGATAAAAGACGGCCGGTGCTTCGTTATTATCGAGCATGCCTCGGCCGTGAGGTCAAGAAAACCGGGATCGAGAGGACAAAACTGTGTTGGCGCTTCAGTCCCCTCCGCTCCGACAATACGCTGGAAGGAAGCGGGCGATACCGGTGTGGAACGCTCACCGTGCCCCATTAGGGTCTGGATCAGTACGCCGCTTCGCACCCCTTGCGGGCTTAGAACATTGCGAGTCTTCTCAAAACACGCCATAGCCCGATGCACCTTCCCCGTATGGGGCGGGCTTTCCGGATGTGCCCGCACAATAAAAGCAAAGTCCGCAGCGCCTGTGTCGCGAAACAACCCGGGCAAATCGCTCAGCGTACGCTCCTCGTGACGGGGCGGGATGTTTAATGTTAAGAACATTGTATATTGATTACCTTTAAGACATTGTACCCGGCAAACTGTTACGACACTTACTCTGATAGACACAGAAAACCTTACAAAAAAGTTGTTAAGACGTCGCTACAGGTTGTAAATCATATGCATACAAAGTAGCCCGATCGAGCTCTATATATGCTGTAAGCCGCCTCCCATTTTCAGGTGGTTGGATAATACTGCCTTTATTCCATTTGACGGTCTCTTCCAAGCAGTCTCCGCCCAGCGGCACTGCATCACCAGCGCTCCTGCCTTCTATCTCATCCTCCGCAAAAAGCGGAATCCAGCTTGCCAGACGCACCCCGATCAGTCCTTCCGGCGCCGTGCTATAATTCAGCCGGAGCTCACAAGGTTCGCTTATCTCTCCCAGGTCCAGCCATATGCACCCCTCCGCGTCTGCTTCAAGTCCGAACAGCCGGTTGCGAGGCCAGCGAGCGAGGCCGATTTGCCAGTCACATGCTTCCGGTTCAGGCCGGCGCTCCACGAATCCATCCCAATCGGGATTCGTGCGCCAGCCGTGCCTTTTCCCCGCACCCGCGATATACAGCCACTGCTCCTGGCCGACGTCAATGGCGGCCGATGCCGAATATATTCCGCCCGGGCTCCAAGGCAGCATGTCATGTGATATGAAATCGGGGCGCCCGGGGAAATGAAGCCATGCACCTCCTTCGGTCTCCTGGTATGCCAGGCCGAGATCGACGGAGCCGAATCCGGCCGGCCCGCCGTAACGGAAATGCCAGGGAAAGCCTACCAATCCCTGCCCCGCAGGCATCATACCCATCCCATAATAATCACCTATCGCATAGCCATGTGCCATCGCACGGATGTCGTCATAACTGTCCGGTACCAGCACGCTTCGCGGTTCGGACCATGTTCCGTCCCTGCATTGTGATTCCCATATGGAACGACGCACCACTCCTTTTACCCTGTGCGTTCTCTTAAGCGCCGTTACCCCGGCTTTACGCATGGGATGATATACGGAGGTAATGACATCCTCCCAGGGCCAGGCAGGCTTCGTAGCGTCGAGGGTCCATTTAACTCCGTCCGGGGAGTGGGCGGTATAGTAGCCCGGACGTGGAGCTCCGGCGAGATAGTGCTTGCGGCTGCCGGTGGCACGATAGCGGTGCGATGCGGGAGCCGTGGGATCGATAAAAACGGAGGGGCTGTGCAGCCCCAGCGAACAAAGATTGTTATCGGCATTGTCACCTTTGTATTCAACAATACCCTGTTTCGGTTTTTCCCAGACTATGCCGTCGTCCGACTCGGCTATGGCGACATAAGGAGAGGAACCCTGAAAACCTTCGGGGTAGGCCTGATACCACATGCGAAACCGACCACCATCGTGCAGCACAGTGCCGTAAAGATGTACGCCCCGGGCATCCACAACAGACGAACCGGACAAAACGGGTTCCGGTAATATCTGCGGCTTACATCGCTGCGGCCTTAATTTACCCCACTGACGTATTATGTTCGAACGGCCTTCGAATAACAATTCCATGAAATCTAAACTCCGATTAAAAAATGTTGTCGTTGGTTTATGAAATATGCAGGATAGACGCCCTGGTCGAGCTCCCTGTATCCTTCACATTGACAGTATCCGCCGCTGTCCATTGGACCCATCGCCGCGTAAATATTTCTTCAGTCAGCTCATAAGCTCGCGCAGGGCCTCCACCGATGCGTACCGTGACCATGCCCTCGGGTGTATCTTGAGCTATAGTCAGTTCGGCCCAGCTTATGAGCCGCATGTGTTCCACCAGCTCGTCGTCGGCCCGCTGTTCGTTTTCTTCCGGATCATCGCTCAGCAGCGTGCCGTCGTCCCCTATACAGCAATCCAGTCCCGGAGGCTCATCGCTGAAACCGTGTCGTTCCCAGAAAGGCATAACATTTTCCAGCAGGTGTCCGCGCAGAAACTCTCTCAATTCCTGAAGGTCCACCTTCTTTCGATCGTTATACAGCAGCATGCTTCTCTTTTTTTCACTAAAAACATGGACACGGATACCCCACTATGGTCGAAATTAATCCTGATTGCCTGTGGGAATTTCTGTACATTTCTTTATATACCGTTCATAAATTTGTACCGATTTATCGGAATTATCATTCGACGAACCGAAGCGTCCTTCTGCAAACGCCAGCAGTGTGCCCTTTTCGGTTATCATGCAGGCGGGATTAAAGGCTGAAATCAGCGGCATTTCCCGCACCCGGAGATCGGATGAAGTGGAGAAGACCTCAATAGCCTCCCCCAACCCCCGGGCCCTACAATCTGTTCAAAATCACTTTGCAGTTTCCGTCCCGAATTGCTATCGTCGGAAATGTCGGTGTTCAAATCTCTTGTCCTCTCTTTTTTCGGTTATAAAGATAATTACGCTTAAATCAATCGAATA
>PUNP01000053.1 GCA_003551785.1 Candidatus Brocadiaceae bacterium
AAGAGATGTCTTCGGCGTCGATATCCACACTATGACCGACGAACTCGAACGCATCGCAGCCACCTGCGAAACCTTTGTCCTGTGTGAACATGAAGCCGAACAACAAAGGCTCGATGAACTTCTGAAAGAGGATAAAAAACACGTATCGGACAGACTCAGCTACGTCAAAACACGCCTGAACCACGGGGTCATCTTCCGCGATAAAAAACTGGCGCTGCTCCCCCACCACCGGCTGTTCGGACGCTATCGCCAAAGACGGCTGCTGCGCCATGAGGAAGAAGCTCAGCCGATCGCTTCCGCCGACCAACTCGCTCCAGGCGATTATGTCGTTCATATGCAGCACGGGATCGGAAATTTTTTGGGGATGGAACTGCTGGACAACAGAGGGCGTAAACGCGAACACCTGGTCGTGGAGTTTGCTGACGACATGCGTATATACGTGCCCACCGACCGCCTTGAACTGGTCCATAAGTATATCGGTATCCGAGGCAAAGCTCCGAAATTAAGCAAAGTGTACGGAAAATCATGGACAAACGCCCGCAAGAAGGCTGAAAAAGCAGCCGAAGACCTCGCCGCCGAACTGCTGAGAATCCAGGCCGTGCGCAATAAACAGGTAGGTATTAAACACCCCGAAGACGACACATGGCATCAACAGTTCGAGGCCGAGTTCCCTTATGAAGAAACCGATGATCAGCTCGCAGCCATTCAGGCCACTAAATCCGATATGCAGGCCGAACGGCCCATGGACAGGCTTGTTTGCGGGGATGTGGGTTACGGAAAAACGGAAGTCGCTATGCGCGCCGCCTTCAAATGCGTTATGGGCGGCCGCCAGGCCGCTATCGTCACCCCGACGACCGTCCTCGCCCAGCAGCACCTGCGCACTTTCAACGAAAGAACCGTCGACTACCCCGTCAGAGTCGAGATGCTCAGCCGATTCGTATCAAAAGCCCGGACAAAAGAGATACTGCATGACATGGCCGATGGAAAAGTCGATATCGTCATCGGAACGCACCGCCTGCTGCAAAAAGATGTGGTGTTCAGCGACCTGGGACTGCTGGTCATCGACGAGGAGCAGCGCTTCGGCGTAAAACACAAGGAAAAATTCAAGCGCATGCGCACGTTTGTCGACATACTCACCCTGACCGCCACCCCCATCCCCCGCACGCTCCACATGGCGATGATGGGCTTGCGGGATATCTCAGCGCTCCAAACCCCGCCCCTGGCACGTCAGGCCATTGAAACGCATGTCGAGAAATACGACCCGCAGGTCGTCCGTAACGCTATAATACGCGAACTGAACAGGGAAGGACAGGTCTTTTACGTGCATAACCGCGTGCACAGCATCCATTCCGTCGCCGAGAAAGTCAGACAACTGGTGCCCGAAGCCGATGTCGTCGTCGGTCATGGCCAGATGCCCGAGAATGAACTCGCCGAGGCGATGGAGACGTTCTGCAACGGGGAGGTCGACGTGCTGGTCAGCACAACTATCATCGAAAACGGATTGGATATACCGAACGCCAACACGCTGATCATCGACCGCGCCGATTTGCTGGGACTGGCCGAGATGCATCAGTTGCGCGGGCGGGTCGGACGCTATATCCACAAAGCTTACGCCTACTTCCTCATACCCGAGAAACGACCGGTGACACCCGAAGCAAGCAAAAGACTGGATACGATACGGCGCTATAGTGATTTGGGGGCAGGCTTTGATATAGCTCTGCGTGATCTGGAGCTGCGCGGGGCAGGAAACATTTTAGGCCCTGAACAGTCCGGACACATCGCGGCCGTCGGCTACGACCTCTACTGCCGCATGCTGTCGAAAGCACAGAAAGAGCTTAAAGGCGAAGCGCCGCCGCCCATCCCCACAACAACCGTAGATCTCAGAATGGAAGCGCTGCTGGAAGAAGATTATGTTCCGGCATTGCAGCAGCGCATTGAAATCTACCGCCGGCTCGGCGAAGCGGTTACGCTCAGTGATGTCCATCAGGTTAAAGAGGATTTGAATGACCGCTTCGGCCCGCCGCCCGAGACTGCCGCCAACCTGCTGCTGGAAGCGGAACTCCGGGTCCTGGGTGCCCAAGCCGGACTCTCCACACTCAGCCTGCGCGATGGCATGTTCCATTTTCAGGTGGATAAGATCACGAAACTGCGCAATTTTTTCAGCGATAAAGCAGTAAAACCAAAAATCATCAGCGAAGAATACGCCGTGATGAAAATACCCCGAAAGAACAGGAGCGCGGTCGAAACAGGAACTTTCCTGAAAGATATTTTCATGAAAAATTGAATTCTATGTCTTCCAATGGGACACCTTTTCGCGCCGGACCGAAGGGTAATTTCGGAGTGCGGCAAGATGAGTGCCGCTTTCAAGCCACATCCTCCAAAAGACCTCAACCCCGTCTGTAAATTAGAAAAACCCCGATCACGTCAAAAGTCTAACCACTAAGCTTGGTCCGAAAAAGAGAGACTTCGTATCATTATATTTCACCAAACTTGTACATTCCTTATTGCATTGTCAAATGACGATCGAAATAAGCAGTCATTACTTCCACGGGGACAAGCCCCGTGGAGTGATTGGGTGGACAAAACGGCTCTGATAGTCAGTCATCTAATCCACTGGGGCAAGCCCAGTGGTGGTTCTATCGCCTCGCTCAGGTTTACTGCAACGGGTCCCGAGGACTTGTTGACATGGTTTGTCTGATTAATGGCTGTTTCCCCACGTGCCTTGTGCGTGCAGGTTGTATGTGCAACTGTCGTTTCCCCACGGGCCTTGTGCCCGTGGCTCGCATGACTGACTACGAGAAAAGCAAAACACCAAAACAGAAGACTCCACGGGGCTTGTCCCCGTGGTTATCATGATTTGCCAGAAATCAAAAGGAAAAACAACTTTGGGGACGGCATTGTTAAGGATTCTCAAGCTTAATGGTTACCAAAAATCGTGTGTAAGGAGGTCTTGAGGGGCATGACCACCTTATGATGATGACAAACAGTCACTTATCAAGGGCCGCCCTAGAAAACAAGAAAGCTGAAGTCCCTTGACATTTCAGAAAATAAACTGTATAATGTTATGCAGGCCAACCATCCAATAGTTATTTTGCATAACATTATGATTAAAAGACAACTCACAAGAGAGCTTCGCGCTACTGCCGGGGAATACCCTGTATTCAGCGTAATCGGCCCGCGACAGTCCGGTAAGACAACGCTGATGCGGCATATCTTTCCGGACTATGATTACGTCAACTTGGAGTACCCCGATGTGCGGGATCGGGCCGCATCCGACCCTCGTGACTTCCTGAGGATGCACGGGAATCGAGTCATTTTCGATGAAATACAACGCGTTCCCGACCTGCTTTCCTACATCCAGCCCATGGTTGATGAAGACGACAGGCCGGGGAGGTTTGGTTTAACAGGCTCTCAGAACTTCCTTCTCAACCAATCGGTCAGCCAGTCCCTGGCGGGGCGATGCGGTTTTATGCACCTGTTGCCCTTTGCCCTGAGTGAGCTCAATAACCGCCCTCCTCTTAACATTTTAGAGATGGATACAGGGCATGATTACGATACGAGGGACATCGAAATTCTGGATTTGCTGGTGAAGGGATTCTATCCACGCATTCACGATAAAAAACTCAGCCCTGGTCGATGGTATGCGAACTATTTTCAGACTTATCTTGAACGTGATGTGAGTCAGTTGACGAACGTGGGAGATATTGAGACTTTCGCGAAATTCGTGCGCCTTTGCGCCGGACGCAGCGGGCAGTTGCTCAACATGGCGTCATTGGCCGATGATTGTGGTGTAGCTCACTCTACGGTTCGTCGTTGGATTTCGGTACTTCAGGCCGGTTTTATAGTCCTGCTGCTACGTCCATATTACAAAAATTTCAACAAAAGACTCCGCAAAAGTCCCAAACTGTATTTTCTGGATACCGGTCTGCTCTGTTATCTGCTGAATATCCGGTCTTCTGATGAACTGAGCATCCACAACATGCGCGGCG
>PUNP01000511.1 GCA_003551785.1 Candidatus Brocadiaceae bacterium
CGGGATGCGCAGCATTGTGATCATCGGTAATTCAACATCGAAAATTATTGATAAGTGGTTTATTACGCCAAGGGGGTATAATTTATGATCCTCCTGCTGGGCGGAACGAGCGAAACCGTACTTGCTGCCGCATTGATACTTGATGCGGGGCAAGAAGTGATTGTATCCACCGTTACAAAAGTGCCTCTGCGACTGCCAAAAGATGCAAAAATAGCACGCATTCGCGGAAAACTCTCCAGCGATGACATGTTCATGCTGATAAATGAAAAAAATGTTTCTGCTGTAGCGGATGTAACCCATCCATACGCAGCAGAAGTAAGCCTTAACGCTCAAAAAGCCTGCGAGAAAGCCGGTATCCCTTACTGCTGTTATGTCAGGCCCTCCGCGCTGACCGACGCCGATTTTATCCATCGGGCACCTGACCATGTATCGGCCGCCAAACTCGCCTGTTCGTTCAGCAAACCTGTTCTGCTTACTATCGGTACCCGGAACCTTGCTCCATATATCTCGCAGGCACTTTTGTCTGGTTGTAAAATCATTGCCCGTGTTTTATCCGCCCGTGAAGCCTTAAAAACCTGTGATAAACTCGGGATGGATAGCCATTGCGTATTGACGGGGCGAGGTCCTTTCTCTGTAGAAGAAAACCTGAAAATTATTAATGAGCATAAAATCGGAGTCATTGTGAGCAAAGACAGCGGAGCAGCGGGGGGGCTGCCTGAAAAACAGGAAGCCGCTCAATTAGGGAAATGTCAATTAGTGGTAGTTGAAAGACCGCAATGTTATCCACCAGATGCGTATAGATCGCTGGATAATATGTTGCAAAAGTGCCTGGGGCTGGTTAATATGTCACCCAGGAGGCGCTGATAACTTACAGAAAAGTATAATGAGGTGTTCAACGATGGACATAACGGTATATGGTATTAACTTTAGAGAAACTCCCGTGCACATACGCGAGCGTATTGCGTTGTCTCCTACCGATATCACATCTATCCTTCATAGTATACGAAAGGAGGGAGTGGCGGATGAAGCGATGATTCTGAGCACATGCAACCGCACTGAATTTTATCTCTGTGGATGCGATGAAGGTGATTTTGAATATATACTGAAAAATCATATAAACCGCGTCAAAAATAACGCAGCACTTCCGGAGTTATCTGATTTTTATCGTTGTAAAGGAGTGAACGCCGTCGAACACCTTTTTCGAACGGCCGCATCGCTTGATTCACAGACCCTCGGTGAAACGGAAATTCTCGGACAGGTTAAAAACGCCTATCGTCTCAGTCTCGATGCCGGAGCTTCTCGTTTCTTGCTGAATAAAACACTCCATCATGCTTTCAGAACGGCAAAGCGCGTTCATAATGAAACGGCTCTGTGCAGGCATCCGACCAGTATTTCCTCAGCAGCAGCCGAAACGGTAATACGTAAAATAAAACCCATAACCGATAAATCCGTACTTTTTATCGGGGCCGGCAAGACTATTGAAACGGCAATGAGTGCCCTTGTGGATTCGGGATTACGTAAGGCTTTTTGCGTATCGCGTAAAGTGGAAAGCGCTAAAAAACTGGTCGAGAAAATGTCTCACTCGATGAGAAATGACAGAGATTCTTGTTCCGAATATATCAAAAAGAAAAAACATTGCCGACAAAAATGCACAAAGATAAATGATGCTTCTGTCGCTGCGTTACCGGAGTTGCAAGCCGCCGGTCTCGGCGAAATCCCTCGGATTATTGCTGGCGTTGACGCCGTCATCTCCGCTACCAGCGCCGATGATTTTATCCTCAGCCGCCACAACATCGGTGTAGAACTCCCTGTCCGTACTGTACCATTGTATATGATGGATATCGCCGTGCCACGCGATATCCATCCCGAGGTTTCAAAGATGCCCTGCGTCGACTTGACAGTTATCGACGATCTGGACAATATTATTAACGAGTCGATGGATAAGCGGCTTGCGGAGTTACCGCGGGCTGAGGCAATCGTTGAAGAGGAGGTAATTAAATACCGGCATTGGTATGATTCGCTGCAAGTCGTTCCAACGGTCAGAAAACTGAAGTCTTTTTTTCAAATGCAGAAAGACAGGGAATTGCAGCGATATGTCAAGGGCGACATGGCGCCGGAGAAGGTTAAACTGCTCGAAGAATTTTCCGAAAGTTTTTCAGCCAAAATCATGCACTATCCGTTCGACTATCTCAACCGAACAAGTGCCGAAAAGAGCGAAAATGAAATTATGGCCGCCCTTGAGCTGATCAATAAAATGTTCGGACTCGATGATATATCGGACGTTCCGGATAGAAGATTATAATCCACTACAATGTGGGTGCTTCGGGAAATTTACTCCTGCGGCTTTTCATTGCATATTCGGGGGTATCCAAGGTATAATCAAATATTATATATTGCCGTTGGTTTTGAAATATGCAGGATAGTGTCAACTGACACCATATGTGACCAGATTGACACTTAAAACTTTTCCGATTCATTCGGGTTATGATACTATGGTTGAGCAATCATATACTCATGCCGTTCAAATGAAGCTGGTGGTGGCGGTGTTTGCCACGGTGCTGGTAGTCCTTGGGGTATTTCAACTGAAGGGGTGTGGAAGAGAGAATGCTTCTCCACCAACTGATGGGGAAAAGGAAATGCGCGGCCGAAACGCTGTTTCCTGGCCTGTTTTTCGCGGTGAAGTTCAAATGAGGGGCAGAGCCGATGGTGTGATTGAGCGTGATCCTGAGCCGCTGTGGACCCTGAAAACTGATGGCCCGGTAAAATCCTCGCCGGTTATACTGGACGATACTGTATATGTTGGGTCCTTCGATAGTCATGTGTATGCGATTGGGCTTGCGAACGGTGAGGTGGAATGGACCTTTGATACTGATGAAGCGGTTGAAGCGCCACCTGTTGTCATCGGGGGGAAAGTCTTTATTGGGGCGAGAAACGGACGTTTTTTTGCTTTGAACGCTGAGGACGGCAGTGAAATTTGGACTCATGATACCGGCGCAAGGATATACGGCTCGGCTAACTGGACCGAGCGTAACGGTGAGTTACTGATACTCGTAGGCGGTTACAATAATAATATGCATTGTTTTCAGAGCCATAACGGACGGTTGCTGTGGGAGTTCGGGACCGACAGCTATATACACGGCTCTCCCGCCTTGACCCACGACGGACTGGCTGTTTTCGGCAGTTGTGATGGTATGCTTTATTTTATAGGCGCCGAGAGTGGAACTGCTGTGTTTGAGGTGGACAGCGGCAGTTATATCGCCGGTTCCCCTGCAATAGAAAACGGCCATGTTTACGCCGGTACAATGGGGGGGGCGGTTATATGTGTTGATATTGAACAGGAAGAAAACGTTTGGGAATACGAGGCGGGGAGCGCGTTTTACAGTTCACCGGCGGTTTCGGGCGACAGAGTCGTGATCGGCAATCGCAACGGGACGCTGTACTGCCTCAGTGCCGGATCGGGAGATGTTTTGTGGGAGTTCAGGACCGGCGGAAAAATTGATGGCTCGCCCTTGATATGTGGTGATAGGGTTTTGATTGGTTCCGGGGACGGGAGAATGTATATGGTCGATCTGACCGATGGAACTGAAATGTGGTCTTATACCGCAGGCGGTCCGGTGATGTCCTCACCGGCGCTTGCGCAGGGTAAACTTGTATTCGGAAACGATGACGGGACTGTTTACGCTTTTAGTGTGCGTTAGGCACTTAGATCCCTTACATCGTTAACAAAATGAGGATGTACGAAAAAAAAAGAAAATAAAAATATCCAAGTAACGGAAATTCAAAATTCCAAGTTTCAAATAAATGACAATGCTCAAAATCATAAATATCAGAAATCAAAGGCTGTTGGCGTGACTGTCCTGACCACAGTACCGGGCCGGCAGTCATTTCTTCCACGGGGGCAAGCCCCGAGGGGAATCATTTTGTGGGGCCAATTCGTTTCTGGTGTTCAGTCGTTAGAACCACCGGGACAAGCCCCGTGGAGGTATGA
>PUNP01000854.1 GCA_003551785.1 Candidatus Brocadiaceae bacterium
CGATCACACCTTCGTCCATACTGGAAAGTATGGCGTCGATTTCGTTGTTTTGTTTGCGCACAGTGCGGATACGTTCGTTGAGATCTTCGGCCATAACGTTCAAAGCCGCCGCAACTTCGTTCATCTCGATGATCTCCGCATATTGTATTTTATGGCCGAGGTCACCCGTTGCAAACTTCTGTGCACCTTCTTTCAGCATATAAAGCGGGCTGGTGATCCGCCGGGTGATCAAATAACAGACCGAAGCGGTGAAGAATGCAGCGGCAAGGGCCCCCAGTATCAGCCTGATGTACATATCTCGCAGTGCTTCGTTGATAGCTGACAGTGGCATTGCAACCCGCATGTACCCCAGCAGTGAATCCGTATCGTCCTCTCGTTCATCTGGCTCGGCGTGGACGGGGGAGGCCATGTAGAGCATTTCTGTTTCGAGAGTCCTGCTGTAACGTTCAGAGGTCCCCGGGTGGTCGGTTTTTGCTTCGATGATTTCCGGACGCCGGCTGTGGTCGTCCATCTCCAGGGGATCCTGATGGGTATCGCTCAGCACTGTACCGTCCCGCCTCACGACAGTCACGCGGACGCCGAAGGTTTTGCCAATTTTACTGGATATGGATCCCAGGCGCTCCCGATCGTTTTTCTCGATCGAATCCCTGACGTCGGGTTCAAGCAGTTGTGCAATACGCTCCAGTTCCCGTTCTTTTTCCTCGATATGGAACTGCCGGATTGCCCGGGCCGCATTGGCCATAACAATGACAAGTGCGGCAAAAACTATCAACAGCAGTGGCGGCAAAAGCTTCCATATGAGTTTTTTCTGGTGCATGAGGCGAGAACCGTGGAATAAAAAATGCAGCGACACCGACATTTTTGGCCAAGCTTACGCAAAGATAAAATTCTGCAATTTCTGGACCTCAATCTGCGCCGGAGTTGAATTCCACCAATTTTCTCCAATCAATTTCGCCTGTGGAACGACAAAAATCAGTTGTGAATTCATGTATGAATTTGTTGACCATCTTGGAAAAAGACATCATGAAAGCCTCATTTCTCTCTTTGGCTCGATGTCCCAAAGGTTCGATAATATCAACATACAATTCCTTGTTACCAGATATAAATTCCCAAAATTCCTGCCCACAAAACTTGAAATAATCACCTTTGTCGGATTTTCTTTCTTTTCCATAACAACAACCGTTCACGGCAACGATGTGCAATTTGGAATTGCTTGTTCTCAAAGCCCTTCGTGCTTTTACAAAATCTGATTTCATTTTCGCTATCTGGCTACTGTTACCCCAATTTGGGCCGGATTTTATCGCAACAATATGCCTTATGCCGCTATTATCAAATTCCAAATCGATTCCGGTAATACCGGATTTCCATCCGCCATACACTTTTTGGTTAATGAAAATTGCCAGGCCTTCCAGCCAATCTCCAAAGATCGTTTCTTCATGCGATGAGATATAAGCCTCAAGTATTTTTCGAACTATTTCATCTGCTGAAAGAAGATATTTAGCTTTGAATAAATAAGGGTTTTTTCGTTTTAATACTTTTGTGAGTTTTAGAGAATCCAGGCTCTCAATTCTTTTTCTGTGAAAAGTGGAGATATTGGCTTCGACGTACTCAACCACATCTTGTAAATTAAGTTTGTTCATATTCAGATTCGGGTTCAAACAGGCAGAGCTGAAGAGTATCAAGCTTCGCTCTGACTGCTTCATGGTAACTTGGGACGATTTCTATACCAATTGAATTGCGTCGCAATCTTTGAGCAACAACGTTTGTTGTCCCGGAACCCATAAACGGGTCCAGGACAACATCTCTTTCTCTGGTGAATAATTTTATAAACCACTCCGGTAAACGTTCAGGAAAAGCAGCGCTGTGGTTTTTATTGGCACACTCAGTCGCCATGTGGAGCACGTTGGTCGGATAGGCTTTTTTTCTTTCTTTCCAATTCGATATGTTTTTCCCAAAACCACTTCCGACCTTCGATTCATCCCTGCTCTTGTCCGTTTCGCTGAGTTTCTTCAGTCTGGTATCCGCCCAATCACCCATAGGAACCATCACTTCTTCCTGGTACATATTGAATTTTTTCTGTTTATTAAATTGCAATAAACGTTCCCAGGAATCCCGGAATCGGTTTGGCCATTTGCCGGGGTAACAATTCTTTTTGTGCCAGATAAATTCCTCGGTCCACAGCCAGCCCTGTTTTTTCATGGCAAGGATTAACTCTATAACATAAGTGCTCCTTTCACCATCTACAACTTTTTCCTTTATGTTAAGGACGAAGGTGCCGGAAGGCTTTAAAACACGCAATAGCTGTTCTGATATCGGGAAAAACCACTCGACGTACTGATCGGGATGTATGCCACCGTAAGTTTTTTTGCGCTGGTCGGCGTATGGCGGCGACGTGAAAATAAGATCTACGGATTCGTCCGAAACTTTTTCTTTCAAAACATCCCTTGCATCGCCTAAATGTAAATCGGTTCTTATCTGCATGGTGATCGGAATAGTTCTTGAATGAATTAAGACCATCGATGCCCATTCCAAAAGAGTTTTACCTTGTTATGACCAAGGCCAGGGCATCAAAAACAGCGCTCGCATATACAATAAACAAAAACGCACATAATGTCAATCCATCTTTCTCCCGAGGAATTTGCGCTGTAACGATTTTTGAGCGTATGGGAGCGCAAATTGCCCAAAGGCCCTCCCCGATTCCTGCGTCCACCGTGCGCAAATTCCTTTATTTTTCCCTGCCTGACGGCAGGCAGGCTTCGGAAAGGGTTCATGAGTGTCTGGACGGCGAAACCCTCTTTTCAGGGCGCAACCTGCCCGCAAAAGGCGCGTCTTTTACTCTTTTAATAGGTTATATTATCTATCCCGGGAAAAAGCAGCCGGCACTCATCCGGCTTCACCTTCCAGTCATTCTTTTTCTCCACAACCGGCAGTATGCGCCGGGGATTCTCAGAATCAGGCCTGTTCCAGCGGAGCCGGTCATTGCGGAGAAGCTCGTGCCGCAAAGACTCAGACGACTTATGCTGAAAAACCACTCCGGCAAGCAGCTTTTCTTAGATGGAATATTATAAGCGCCTGAGGGCCGGCGCCGGCCTAAATCACTGATCCGTCCTCAACCACTGTATCCTTGGGGATAACAACAATACCGTCGCGCACGGAGTAGAGTTCATTATCTTCATCAGGCCTTTCCGGGATGTGTCTTATTTTTACTCCATCACCTATGCTTGCGTTTTTGTCGATGATACAGCCTTCCAGTTTGCATGCGCTTCCTATCCCCGTAGGGGTAATTCTGAGGCGGCATCCTCCTCCCGTGAAGTCGGTTTATGAATAAAATCGGCGCCCATTTTTCAACAAAATCCAGTAAGCGCCCCCTTTTGTCACGTCTCATTATGCCAAAACCACTGCACTGGTCGAAAAAAACCGGTTTGCAGCAGACCGTTATATCGGATTGGCTCGCCTGATGTGTGCGTATGAGCCGATTGAAATCCATACGTTAGAGCTGGTCGCCGCTCAAGATGATCGTATATTCCGGGTTCTGAGCGGTGATAAACAACAGGTTCTGCCGGACGGCGTCGGCTGTGCCCTGATACCAGCTGGTATCCTGAAGTGTCTGCTGCGCAGGCAGCACCTGCACCCGGCCTTCGCTGAACATATCAAATTTATACGTATCGGTAATATGGCGAAGCAGGGACTCGCTGTTGAATTGGGTGAGAACGTAAATAATCTCCAGACCACTGTTCAAACAGTTCGATATCGGAATGTCGATCAGCCTGTATTGTCCCAGGAGCGGCACGGCGGGTTTGGCGCGGTTTTTGGTCAGCGGATAAAGCCGCGTGCCCCGTCCGCCACCCAGTATAACACACGAAACGCTGTGGTAATCACTTTTTTTTTCTTCGCGCTCCATCCGGAATCAGGCCCTCTTCATGGACGCAATAACCGCAATATCATCGCCGGCATTTTCCATTATGTCTCCAAGGTCGGCAATACCC
>PUNP01000805.1 GCA_003551785.1 Candidatus Brocadiaceae bacterium
ACTGGGATTTTGGAAGTCGCTATAATATTTTGCTGCTGGATGCTGTTGAATCTGCATTGGGTACGGACTTTGGTTTAAGCGAGGGGGGGGCGTTCAAGGAAAGCGGCGATTACCCGATCTATATATCGGGAACGGATCGGTTGGCCTTTGATTTTGCCGACTCCAGACTTGTGGACGTTTCCGCCGCCCAGCATATGTGGATGGGGCGAAAATACAATATTCCCCGCTATTCCTGGTTCCGCTATCACGCTTTGGCATCCGGAGTAGCGGCTGAACCCCTTGACCTGCTCTGGTTTGACGGTCGTGCAAAGTCGTATGATATAAGTCAAATGCCGCTGGATCGCCGTTTTCGAAAAAATGACGTCGCCTCGATGCGTGATACATGGAAGAACAGTAAAGGGTTTGTTGTCGCGATGCACGGCGGCGAAAATGATGCGCTGTCGCATCGGCATCTGGATCTTGGTACGTTTATTCTGGAGTGTGATGGAGTGCGCTGGATCATTGACCTGGGCCGAGAAGACGAGGTTTATCAGAGGCACAGAACCGGTGTTGAGAGTCGCTGGCATTTCTATCGCCTCCGTACCGAGGGACACAATACCTATGTGATGAATCTCGATCAGGATGGCGGAAATCAGGAACGTCGGGCAGCCGCTCGAATTACACACTTTGACTCGCAGTCGGATAGGGCGGAAGCAATAATGGATCTTTCCCAGGCCTATCCTCTGGCCAGAACCCTCACTCGAAAGTTTACCCTGCAGCGCAGAGAATCCTTCACCGTGTCCGACACCATTGAATGCACAGAGGCGGTTGACCTGAGGTCCTTCTTTCATACGAAGGCGGACATAGAGCTTAGTGACGACAAACAAACGGCAACACTGAAGCAAGACGGCCGGACGCTTCAGGTACAGCTTATCGAACCCACAGATGCGGTCTTTACAGTGCTGCCCGCCGAGCCGGGGCCGGCCTCGCCTCAATTGCCCAGTCTTCAAACACCCAATGACGATGTTCATAAGCTGACCATTCATTTGAAAGAGGTCAAGCAAACAGAAGTTGAGGTGGTCTTTACACGGTAATTTACCGGGATAATGATCCAAAGCGAGCAGGAATTTACTTTTGAGGTATTTGTTTCCCAATTGGAGTTTATAAAATGATAAAGCACAGTCATCTCAGGACGCTGTTGGAGATCATTCGAATTGGCGTGGTCTGCATTTTGCTGCTCAACGTGATAGCTCACTGTGCAGGAGCTGATGCCGGGCATCGCCGTTTGGCTGCGGAGTTCCAGGATCCGCCCATGTCCTCACTTCCGCTGACGTGGTGGCATTGGATAAGCGGCAATATCACCAAAGACGGCATCACTCGCGACCTGGAGTGGATGAGGGATTTCGGTTTGAGCGGCGCCATCGTTTTCAATGTCAACAGACTGTCGGATGGGGTCCCGCGTCCAGTGCCCTTCAAATCGGATGAATGGTGGGAGATGGCCGATTACGCGATCTCCGAAGCGAATCGTCTCGGTCTGGAGATTGGTTTCCACAATTGCGACGGCTGGTCGCATAGCGGCGGACCCTGGATAAGGCCGGAGGATTCCATGAAGAAGTTGGTTTGGACTGAAACCTTTGCGCGTGCCGGCGAGTGGAACATCATTCTGGAGCAGCCCGAGACACTTCATGACTTCTATCGTGAGGTGGCTGTTCTAGCCCTGCCCGTGCAGGAGAGTTCTTCCTCGGTTCCCTTTGACCGATTGAGCTCCAATCAGTCGCAGTTGAACCTGGATGCGTTACAGGAGAACAATTCCCGGAGTCTCTCGTTGAGCAACATCAGGCGGAACAGTCCTGTTCATTTGGACTTTCACTTCGACGAACCCCAAACGATCGCATCGGTCAGGCTGATGCTCGGCGGCAGAGTTATTCAGGAGTGCGAACTTTCCCTGGAAGTTTCAGACAACGGTGAAGATTTTAATCAGGTCGGCTCCATTTCTCAGCCAGCCTGGGACTGGAAGATACCACGGGAGAACAGGAGCCTTACGTTTAGTTTTCCGGAACAAGAAACACGTTACTTTCGGATTTCATTTTTAAGAACCGGGACGCTTGATCTGACCGATGTTCAACTTTATTCCACCAAGCGTATGGAGATGTGGGAGGTTAAGGGCGCTCATATGCACCATGAAGAGCACGGAGGGGCGCCGGAGGTCTATATTGTCGATAGAACACGCCATGACGGCAGCTTTGACAACAGCGCGATCGACCCCGAGTTCGTCATAGATATCAGCGACAGGCTGGGAGTGGATAACAGGCTCGATTGGTCTCCGCCAATCGGTCATTGGCGTTTATTAAGGATTGGATACACAACCACCGGAAAGACGAATGTCCCCGCTACCTTGGAGGGGAGAGGTTTGGAGGCTGACAAGATGGATCCGGATGCGTTGCGCAAGCATTGGGAAAATTACATGGGGCTCCTGGCAAACAGAGAAGTGAACCAGGACAATACGACGCTATCCTATTCGCAAATCGACAGTTGGGAGTCCGGACTCCAGAATTGGACAAGCCGAATGGAGGAGTTATTTCATGTGTACAATGGGTATGACTTGAGACCTTTTCTGCCGGTTCTGGTCGGAGGCCACGTCATCGGCAGTTACGAAATCTCCGAACGGTTTCTCTGGGACTTCCGTAAAACAATAGCTCACCTGATTCGTACAGGCGCTTTTCAAACGCTGTCGGAGCTTGCGGCCGAAGATGGTTTGGCGATGTTTTCAGAGGCTTCGGGACGTGGCCAGTATATGTACGACCCCATCAACTACCAAAGCGCCGCCCCGATTCCTATGGGGGAATTCTGGATGGGGCCGGCCTTTCCTCAAATTGACTGCAAAGTCGCCGCGTCCGTGGCCAACGTTTACGGCGGGCAATTGGCCTCTTCGGAATCCTTTACAGGAGGAAACATTACCTGGAGGCAGGGGCCTTTTGATATCAAGAGGATTGGCGACAGGGCCTTTACGATGGGCATTAACCATATCGTATTGCATACATCAACCCATCAACCCTACAACCATTTGAAGCCGGGATTCAGCCTTGGAAATGCAGGCACTCATTTTCATCGAAATAACATTGTGTATGCCGCCAGTAATGCCTGGACGCGCTACATGGCGCGCTGTCAGTACATGTTGCGTCAAGGGCGTTTCGTCGCGGACGTGCTCCACTTCACCGGAGAAGACGTCCCCAACTATCTTGGATTTCGCCATGAGTTGCCGGTTCCGCTTCCGGAGGGCTACGACTATGACGGTTGCAACGCAGACATCCTGCTCAATCACGCCCGTGTCGAGGATGGAGAAATCGTGCTGGATTCGGCAATGCGCTACCGGGTGCTGCTCTTGCCGAATCGGGATGCCATGTCGCTGGAACTGCTGACGCGCATTAAAGAACTTGTCAGCGCTGGGGCCACCGTGATCGGTCCTCGGCCGCAATACGCCCCGGGGCTTCGCGGCTACCCGAAGGCGGATCAAGACGTGCGCAAAATCGCTGCCCAGGTATGGGGCGATTGCGACGGGGTGGTCTCCAAAGAGCATCGCTACGGCAAAGGACGTGTGATGTGGGGAAAGTCTTTTGAGGAGGTCTTTGCGGCACTTGATTTACCGCCTGATTTCAGTTTCGAAGCAAAGGGGCACGACACGCCGGTTATCGAGTACATTCACCGCCGACTCGATAAGACGGATATCTATTTTGTGACCAACACCGAGCCTCGGCCACATGCCATCGACGCCCGTTTTCGGGTAAGCGACAAGGTACCCCACTTGTATTTCCCGGACAGCGGACGCACTATCTCCACTGCCTATTACCGAAATGGGGAAGGCTTTATCGATGTGCCGCTGCGTTTGGATCCCTACGGGTCCCTTTTCGTGGTTTTCAAACCCGGACAGTCGCCTCGAACGGTGACCGCGGTGGAAGGCCCCACATCCCCCCGGTTCGCTTATGGCACGGATAACGTGATCGACGCG
>PUNP01000791.1 GCA_003551785.1 Candidatus Brocadiaceae bacterium
CCAGAGGCGCAATTCACCGACGACTCGTTTTTTGAGCCGTTCCGATCAGCCGGGCCATGGTAGTTTTATTTTAGCGCCCAATAGACCCTGGGACTGGCGCAGCCCTCAGAACGACAATCTATGGCAGGGTGTGAACGGTATGAACAACCCATGCCCGCCCGGTTACCGCTTGCCCACCGAGGCAGAGTGGGAGGCCGAGCGAGAAAGCTGGGACAGCAACGATGCAGCTGGCGCGTTCAACTCCCCGTTGAAACTGCCTATGGCGGGCGGCCGCAGCAGCGGCAGTGGTTCGCTCATCGTTGTCGGCTCCACCGGCGGCTATTGGTCGGGTACCGTGTTTGGTTCTGTCGCACGGCTCCTGCTCTTCAGTAGCAGCGATGCCCGCATGCTCAGCCGCAACCGTGCGGGCGGCGACTCTGTCCGCTGCCTCGAGGATTAACGACACTTTGATTCATTGCCTGAGCGTCCCGCAGGGCGCGAAGGCCCGTCCCCGCGTAAGCGGGGAAATTTTGGAAACACTGTCAACACGCACAACACTTTCAACATTCAACAATTCTACAATAAAAAAATCCAACGCACAACAATTCGGCAGCACACGAGCAACAGACCTTTTCAGTAGCAGAAATAATATCAACTTGGAACACCAGACCATAACCGGATCTGAAAGCAGGATCCACAAAACGTCCATCTTCTTTCACTGTGCCGGATCAAGGATCTAAATGGAAGGCAATGAAGTCGTTTACACCGGAATCCACCGGCAGCATGAAATCAAACGAAAAACCCTGAAAATGCTGTCCAACCATTTCCATCCATCCCAGAATGACAAAAAAATCGGATTTATATCACTATTGTGATGCCACCAATGGGTATGCCATTCATTTTAATGCCCTCTATGGTTATGTTATCTATGGTCATGCAATCGTTATACTGGCTTTGCTTATGCTGCCGGGCATGGCCCTGTCCCGGGATATGGACGACAAGGAACGAGCGGAACGTTATTTTGAAAAGGGCTATGATCTGCAGATGCGGGGCTATCCCTTTCAGGCCTATGACTATTACACCAAAGCCATCCGCCTTGACCGCTCCCATATCAAAGCCTACATGAACCGTGGGCTGACCGCCAAACAGGCAGGATTCTATTGGGATGCCGTACGCGACTTTAGCCGGGTGATCCTGCTTAGTGATGAGTCCCACCATTTGCATCAGGCGTATCACAACCGAGGCGTGGTATTGCTGCATCTTGATAAAAGGCGAAAGGCCTGCCGCTCGTTTCGAAAAGCCGTTTTCTTTGGTTCCGCCAGGTCGGTGTTTTCGCTGCAAATGTACTGCTATTGAATGCTCTATCAAATCCATATATCATGCGAAACGTATTTATACATCTCATACTATTCACTGTTCTTAAATTGTCCGGTTCGGTGGCCATCGGGCAGATACATCCGCACGTGCACGTGACGAATGAGCAGGGCGGGGCGGTCACCAACGCAACGATTACTATGCAGATTGAGCCGGGCGCGGTAATGACGGGTCTTTCGGATGAGGAGCATAGCCTCGCCTTCCCGCATACGGGCGACGGGGTCTACCGGAGTCGACAGGCTGCCCCATCGGGCCATCTTTATCAGGTAACGCTGGAAGTAAGCGCCCCGGGGTACATCGGACAATCCGTCACACTCACGCGATCCGGAAGCGTGCCGGAGGAATACCGCATTACCCTGGAAGCCCATGCTTCGGACGAAAGTGATCCGTCCACCAGGGACTTGCAGCAAGAATCGCAGGATGTGACGTTTGATTTTCAGGATGATCCAACACCGGGCGAGGGCACCGTTGTTGATGATCCGGGTTTCCAGTACAATCCCACTTATACCGAAACTGCAACCATTTCCCCGGCAACTGAAGGGGCAACGCTTTCGGGCAGGGTTCAGGCCAATATAGAAGGCCATTGGAATCCATCCTTCCCGGAAGGACTCGTTTTTGCCTTATCGCCGGACACAGCATACGTACTGGGGTTCAGTTATACAAGCAGGACTCCGCACTCGGGTTATTTCCGGATCGACGGGCTTCCGATGACCGGCGATGTAATTCTCGTAGCATTCATGCCGCAGGTCAAGCGGCTTCACTGGATGGATGCTGTTTCAATGGATGAGGTTGTGGATGCGAACAAGCAACATGATTCCTGGTCGGTCGGCACGGTTTGGGCCCATCTGCGCCAACCGGCCGGGGGATCGCCCCATGATTTGTCTGAATTCATACCAGCAGGGGGAGCCTTGAAGGGAGCCGGCTACGCATTGCAGTTAATGGCCCTTGCCGGATGGGTATCGGAACGAGCAATGAACAGTCGGGATTACAGTGTCATTGATGAGCTGTCCAACCGCCTTTATGGGTACTACCAGGATGGAATAGAAAAACATATCGTAAAAGCGGATTATACCGTTGCTGATGAACAAACTGAACACGAAACAGAAAGCCCGCCGACGGTTGGTGATACAGAGAACGTTTATCAAGCCGCAGACGATTATAATTATTTCATACAAACGATAGAAGTTGATGATTATTCGTCATTGCCTGAGTATGTCCGTAACCAATCCCATTCTGATGCCCAAATTGCCGACTGGAACAATATCAAAACATTAATCGTATCCAACGAAGCCAGACTGGATCATTTTTTTGAGTCGACGAATATAGAGGTTAATGAAGCTAATAGCATACATGTAAAGAAAAATGGAAGATTGCTCGACAGACAACTTAATGGACCATATGTTCTCTCAACCTGGGTACCGCGCTATGGAGTCCACGTATACGACGAACTTACAGATCATTATGGTACACTGCTTTATCTTGCAAGTTCACATAATATGTCGGGTAAAATTCAAGTTCTGCTAAGAAAGCCACGATAGAAAATCTTCCAACTGAGGTAAACAGCAACAAACCCGTATTGTTTTAATTCTCAAGTCAATCTCTTTACTTATACTATTTTGGCGGAAGGTTGTCTATAAGCTTTGAATCATCATCAGCATCAGGGACAGATTGTACATCTTCAGGAGAGGATTCAAAGGACAGCTCATTAACAGGTGTTATCACTCCATCGGTCATTTCAAAAAAACGGTCCAGAGGGTGCCTTGGAGACCAGAAGGAACCAGGAACCGTTCGACTTCCTGATCTCCAAAGTATACAGTTACCTGGGCATCAGAGTTGGATAGTGCTGTACTTGTTGAACTGCTGCGATTTGTATAATCATGCACGGAGTAGCGGTACATTCCCTTGGCTTGCTCATAGATGGTGATTGTTTCCGGTCCAAAGGAATTGATATCTTCTCTGTCCAGATTGACAATATGGACATCATTATACCAGTAATTTCTGTTGGCATAGAAGATGTGAAATCGGTCTCCATCTGCAGTGGGTCCTGCTAAATGGGCATCAAGATCTCTGGGAGTTTCACCCCAAGTCAGCACGATCCTTACTTCACCCCCATCAATAAGGGGAAATATGCTTGTTTTTTGCCGATCTCTGACTTCTCCTCCAATTGCTATGGCATTAAAGGTGGTAGAGCTATATCCAGCACCAGATACCAGCATGGTATAATAGCCGGCCTGTATATTTTCAAAGGAATAAAAACCATCGGAGTCAGTTGTGGTTTGATTTATTGCGGAGCCACTACTGCTGCTATTACATCCTTCGTAAACTTCAATGGTCATATCAGGCACTATTCATTTTCAAAGTCAATACCGTGATATTATAGAACCAGAGTGTAGTAATTATTTCTGCCATCTCTGCCATCATCACCCATAAAAACACCACATTACACGCATCGCCATGAACGGTCGAAAGTGTACTTGCCAGGCAAAACCGAAGATCATCGCGCATTTTTGCCTCCTGATTGGTACCTTGTTTAAGCTATTATTCTGCAATGCCAGCTCATATTCATGAATCACCCCGCTTCTACTGCCTGTTTCCCAGCAACCCTGCATTCCGCACCGGTCATCAAA
>PUNP01000651.1 GCA_003551785.1 Candidatus Brocadiaceae bacterium
ACCACCGACCTTCCATCGAAAACCGAATCATCCTTGTCCCCGGAAAACGTCAAGACAACAAAAAGACTGCTCCTCAAACGGAGGATGCTCTTTCTGCCATACATGTTATAACTGAGCCTGAAGGCGCCGACGTCATGGTGGACGGAAAAAGTTACGGGAAAACTCCACTTATCTTAAATTTGAGCGATAAGGAGCATACCATATCTGTAACCAAGAGCGGGTTCCGGGATTGGGAACAAACTCCCGTTTTACCCTCTGAGATCGGCAGTGAATTGAGGTTGAAGCTGGAGAAGCTGGTCGAAATTCCGCAAGTCTCCTTTCCCATGACGGTGCAAAAAGCACGGCAGGTTCAGCATGATGCGGCCAAAGCTCTTGACCTGCCGGTGCAAAAAAAAGTGGATATGGAGCAGGTGGGGACAATTACCTTCCAGTTTATTCCTCCCGGAAGTTTTGTATTCGGCGCCGACAACGAGAAAAGAAAAGCCAGAGCGGATGAAAAGCCCGCGTTTGAAGTTGACATCGAACGCGGTTTTTATATTTCGCAAAATCTTATTTCTAAGGATGTTGTATCTGCTTTTATTGATGATGCACTCACTTCCGATGATGAGGTATTGCAGAGGCTGGCCAGGGACCGTTCTTTTGGAACAAATGTCCAAGGCGGTGATTTCATTGACAGCACCGCTTGTGTGAATGTCAGCGCCCGGGATGCCGCATTTATTGCTGAATGGCTCTCCGACCGGCTCAATCTGCAGTGCCGTCTGCCGACCGAAGCAGAATGGGAATACGCGGCACGGGCGGGGAAAAAATGTGTCGAAATCCATTGTCAAGGTAATGAAAAAGTGGACGTTCATGATACGCTCCATGCATTCGGGCTATCCGACATATCCGGGAAAATCGCGGAATGGACATGCAGTCCTTACACATCTTCTCTTACAAAAGCCGCGCTGACCCCTTGTAAAGAAAAGCTGAGAGGCGGGTGTGTTATCAGAGGCGGTGGCATGAGAACGAACAAAACGGACTGCATACGGTTCTCACAGCGCGGTTCGGTATCGGCAAGCCGACGGTGCAAGTGGATAGGATTCAGGCTGGTCTGCAAGATATGAGGAATGATAAATATGACTGAGGATCAAAAAGATGAATGTATAATATGCGGAGAAGAAATTCCGGAAGGGACGGCCCAGTGTCCGGAATGCGGTACCCACCTTGCGTTCTGCACAAATACTGAATGCTGTTGTTCCTTCCCGGCCGATGCGGAATATTGCCCTTTCTGCGGCGAGAAAAACCAGGCCGCTGCGCTGATCAAACCGCCGGAAGATGACGAAGAGCCAGAGGACTCACCTGCTGATCAAGCTCCGCCGGAGGAGCCCCAGCATAACGGCACGGAAGACCATCGTCAGAACAATACCATGATGCAGCCATCGGGGAAGACGCCCGAACAACAGCAGGCGGGGACATCAGGAACGGAACAGCAGCTTCCGGCGGAACTGACCCAGTTGCTGCAACTTTCCGGAGCGGACGCAGACGCCGATATCAACCCCGCTGACCTCATCGAAACACTTCAGGGAATGATGCAGCAGTCCGGTGCCGAAGCAGGAGGGCTGCAAAATATGGATGATATGCTGCCTGCCGTTCCCCAGCCGCAGACTCCCGCCCAACCCCCGATTATGGGCTCGCAAATGGATGTTTCAATGACCGGCGTTCCTGTCATGATCGAGCATAAAACAGCGGGGAGTTACTCCCTTGGAAAGCAGGGGTTGGTTAAGTTGAGAGCCGAGGGCGTTGCAGTGGCAGAAGAATGCCATGTGTCTATCAGCCTGGAATCGTCACTGTTCCCCAAAACGGTTCACCTTCGTGCGGACATTGATGCCGGCGAACAGCATGAGTGGAAGGCCGTGCGTTTTGTGCCCAAAATAGCAGGGGCGGAAGAGATAGCCCTGGTTCTCGAGGTTCAAACTTCCGATGGTAAATCCCTCGGGCGGTGGTGGGGTGATCTAACCATTGAGGTTAAGGGCGAAAATACCGATGGCAGCAGGGAAGATATCCGCGCCGGTGGTGATGTCTTTATACTCGGTGGACAGCAGCCGCCACAAATGCCCGGCATGCCGGACCTCGGGACCGATATGGCGACCTGGCAACCGATCGATCTTAAGGAGGACCGCGCCTTCCAAAAACGTCTCCGGAAAATCTGCCCCGACAACCTTGCCCAAGCGCCATCGATGACTGATATTCAGGACCGGATACCGGGCAACGGGGCGTTTCAGGCCTGTGTTCATTTTCAACTCATGGATAGGCCGGTGTGCTCCACGCTTGTCAGAATTGGAGACAGCAGTAATTTCGGACGGGGAGAGCGGCCGGACATTCACTGGCGGATCAAACCGGAACCATATACGCATCACAGTTATGGTCTGCTTTCCCGGAGACATTGTGAGCTGGCAATCGACAACGGTCAGGCATGGGTCAAAGACTTCAGCACGAACGGCGTGAAATTGAATGCGGAACAGGTCGATGCGTCCAAACGCGCCCTTGTAGCCGATGGCGACGAAATCAACCTCGGAGGAGCGATCACTTTTAAGGGCAATCTGTATGGAAAGGATGGGCAGGTGCATGCCGTGCTGCTGGAGCGCACGGATGGACTTCAGGATAAACTCCAGTACCTGCTCATGGACAATACCGTGGCCATACCGCTCCCTGTCGGCAATGGGCAAAAAGATCCCGTCTGGATGGCATGGGTAACCGGAGAGGACAACTCCGCAGCCCTTGCCGTCAGAGGCACAGGCTGCGAAATGTGGACAACTGTTGAGCGTGACGAGGTCGGTGAAATAGACGGTATTGGTAAGATATCCTGGACCAGGATCGAGAGTCCCGGCGATCAGGATGATTATTTACAAGACAAAGAACTTTTTTAACAGGAGGCTGAACATGGGAAAAAGTATGATAGAATGTCAAAATTGTGGGCAGACAGTCCCCAGGGCCAATCGATGCATGCGATGCGGTAAACCCCCGCTTGATGCGATCGACACAAGTGCGGAAGACAGGGCAACTCTCAATGCAGCCGCCCGGGGAATAAAAGGGCGTGCCTGGCACAATCATGAAGACCAAAAGCAAACGATGCTGGCTCAAATTGAAATTTTTTCCCAAAAGTCGAAAGGAAAGTTTCCCGGACTCAAACAGGTTTTCGTCCAGCCGGGCACACGCACTATTGTCCAGACCGACGGTGGGCAATCAACGGTGCTCGATCCCGGCAAGTATTCCGTGACACAGAGCAGCGTGGGAGAGGCGGGACGGCTCAGGAGTTTTCTGGACAGTATAAAGGGCGGGCACGTTTCCTTTTTCAATGTACCGGATACTCCGTTTGCCGGCACGTTCGTACTTCCCGACAAAGAGTGTTTTACCCATCGTCCCGGTGATCAAGACGATGGGGACATCGATGGATTTATGGACGAAAACGAAGATGACCTCCAAACCGCGCTGCGTTCTCTTGCCATACGCACCGCCGACAACTTGATGGGCGGCGTCGAGGTTCAGTGCGAGTTCAGGGTTGAGGACCCGGAAAAGCTTGAACGGCATCTGATCCGAACCCATAAAAGTTTTGCCAATTGGCAGGACGACGATGAGTTTAAAAAAACGGTGGAAAATGAGCGTGAAAGCCGGTCCGGTTTACGCGCTCTGCTGAGCTTCTTTGCCGGTAGTAAAAACGACAAACGAAACCCCAATTTACCATCCTGTCGTTTTACGCTCGCCGACCTCTACCAGCGTATCCGCAGTCAACTCATCCAGGTGGTCAGTGCGTCGGTCCGCCAGGAGACGTCGGAGGCCCTTTATAACACCCACGAAGTCCGGCAGCGAGTGACTCGCGATATTCAGGAAGGCATGTCCGACACATTTAAGCTTTACGGTATATCGCTGGAGCGGGTGACGGCTTTCCGTTTCCGATGCCCTCAGTATGAAGAACTGCTTGAGGAGAAAGGGCAAGTGGCA
>PUNP01000388.1 GCA_003551785.1 Candidatus Brocadiaceae bacterium
CCACTGCGGATAGCTGACATCGGCGCACGCTGCTTCTGAGGCGCAGGGGCGCTTTAGCGCGCACGTAGTGTTCGGACAGGTCCCGGAGCAGCTCCCGCCCAGCCCCCATCGCCACGGCGTTGATCTCTTCGGTCCCGCCGCGCCGCGCTTCCTGCATCCTTTTTTGTGCTTCGTATCGATGCTGTTGGTAGGGGGTGATTAGCCCTTCAGCGGCGGCTATTTTGGAGCCTTCTTCGCCGGCGGCGAAGCGGGCGAACTCGCGCGCGATTCTCGGAGCGCCGGGACGCAGGTACAGCACGAGGTATTCGCTCAGCGGATAGTCCTCCTGGATGATTGGCTTGGTGCTCGGAGCAACAAACGGCCCGTCTTCGGTCTCTCCGATCTCAAGCACCCTGACGCCCGGAATCTCCCGGCCCTGCCACAGCAGCGTGCCTATCGCATCCCGTTCTTCGGCCACTTTATCAGCAACCGCCCGCGGGCTGCGGCAGACCACCATATCGCGGCGGAAAGTATAGAAAGCGCCGGAATACTCGTCACCTGCCAGCATGGCGGCCCGGCGCACCACGTGGCTGCTGATCGAGCGCCATCTTGATTCGCCGTAGTAGGTCCCTCTATTCGTGTTTTCCTCCCCTTCGGCTCTCGTAAGCGAACGCAGGATATTGCGCACTTCGTCTGTGGTCATGTGTCTCACGCGGCGACGCGGATGGACAACAACGGCGGCCCTGGCCTGTCCGATGATAAAATTTTCATACGGCTCGGCCTCGCCCGCTTCATCAGTGTCTGGAATGATATTGACCGGCGCGTAGTGCACGAGGATATCGGCTTCTCCGTCGGCGAACCGGTCGGTGCAGTCATGGTCGGCCCACCTTTCCATGGTAAAACTTTCCTTCGGAACACCTCGCTCATCGCAGAACGCCCGAAGCATCTTTCCTACGATGGAAAGCCCCCATTGATGCCCTCCGGCGATATGCACCGGGCGGCGGGGGGCGTGTTCAGCGGCGACGCACGTGGCCGCTGTGAGTAGCAACAGAACCACGACTTTTATTATTAATTTTTATGACTATCGGGTTAACTCATCAATATGATAGCACTCATATCTCGTTTGCTAAAAACAAGATAGGCCATCACTGTCTCTTTTAAATTAGCGTATGTCCCAAATATATGACGATAACAAAGAATTACTCGAAGCATGAATAGCATTATAACTATGTTTTATATGATATTATAACAGGAAATCGCTCTTATGATTTGATGAGTTAACCCGATAGTCATATTAATTTTTTGTGATAAAGATTCATCTCCCATTTTCTCCCGAAAAGCCTCAAAATGGCGGCCACAGATGCCTGGCTGTCGCATTCGCGATGCAGACAGTTAACCCCGGGCGAGCGGGGAAACCGATCAAATCAAAAAACAAAACTCCGAAAGCGGCAACACAAAGTTCTCGGCGTCAAATCGGCCGTGTCAATAAAAAACCGTATACTGTCCCCGGAATTCGTATACTGTCCCCGGAATTTGGACGCCGATAGCATCCAATTGTTAATGGCCATTCCCGGAGGCGTTGATGGACTTGAGATCCCGTTTTGCCTTTTCAGACCAGTGTGTTTCAGGGTGTTCTTCCACGATTTGTCTCAAAACCCTCTCAGCCTCTTCTTCTTTGTCATCCCACTCAAATAAAAGTGAAAGTTCAGATAACAAGGCGGGAGTAAGCTTCCTGCCCTCACGCCCCATTGTTGTATTTTTGAAAAACGTAGCATAATCGCTCGAATCTTGGTCCAGTTGGGTTGCGTAAGGAATTAACCCGTTAAGTGCTTTACGAGCCTCAGCATTATGCTTCTGACGGACTTCACCTTTTTTGTCTTTTAGATTTCGATATGCCATCGACTGGAGACAATAATTAGCATGTTTGCTTTCAAATGTATCCGGGTATTCCTGGATTATCGTTTCAAGATAGGGTTTCGCTTTAGCAACCTCGGCCTTGCTTCCCCGAAAAAAGTATATTGTTCCGATTAAGAATTTAGCACGCATGGCCGACTTCGTTCCAGGATGCTCGTGTGTAACAGAAGAGAGCGCTTCTATTTCCGATGAGCGAACACCTCCTCTGTGGTGTTTTTCCTCGCGATTTTCGAGAATTGACCTCATTACTACTTCTAATGCGGCATCGGCTTCAGCACAATCCTGAAGCTGAGGGGCTTCTGGGGATTGTGGCTTAAAAGCTTCCGAAGTTGGTGATTCGCGTTCAAATGGGGTTCTCAGTAATAACACGACAACCATAGCCAAAACTATCAAGCATATTGTGAAAACTATCTTCATCTTAAACACCTTTCCTTTAAGGTTCAAAGGTATGGGACTCCCAGCTATGAAATATATAATTTTTATCAAAATAATAGTAAGTGTTTGTACCTGTGCGGATAACGCATGCATTATAAGGCGAATCTAAAGGTCCACCGGCCATATCTTTATTTGCTTGTTTCCAGGCCTCAGGTAAAGTCTTAGTTATTTGGTGCTGAAAAAACTTTTCTATGATTTTTGCTGTAAACATAGGATCTCCTCCGTGCTCATCCGCCGGAGCATAATAGTTATATCCAAAGAGCCACCAAGGTCCTGTATTCGCCCAGTCTTTTCCCGGCGAGAGTGTTTCAGACCACTCATTATTCAAGTTGTCAATATCCAAGACCGAGCATGCCGACATGAATACATGAGTCGGTCCGTTTCCCCACTCGACCTGTGTAGATTGAATTCCAGCCACCGCTCCGGTAGCATACGATCCGTGCCCTGAAATGTAAAGCCAGCGCACTTTATCCTGTATTAGTCTGCGATCAGATTCACTGCCGACCTGAACTTTAATGTACACACCACCACCTGCTTTGAGATAGTCGCTCCCGTCACTGCCATCCGCGGTCCATGCCGGAACTGTTTCACCGTTCCATTCTATATCAGTATCGCTCCAATTCCCCTCTCCGCGCGCATTCACATGTGGGCTCCCCCCCGCAAAACCAGGCACATCGGCATCAAACTGATCCGAATCATTGAAATTAGTTGAGCCGGCTGAGTTAAAAGAGCAATGTCCACGTCCTATCTGCGGATATTCAGGTATTAAACCATAGCTTTTGATTTCACTGTTAGGCATGGTCACCCATAACTCATTGTTTTCCGGCGATAGAGTAACGTTTTCATCAATTTGAATTGATACCCACGACGGGGCTTCATTAACAAACGTAGCTACTTCAATTTCACAGGGAAACTGTTCTTTAGTTTCGATTTCTGGATTAAATTGAATTTTAAACTTGAGGTCTTCATCATTTCTAATAACTTTTCTCCAATCCAGAACGTTGGCTGGGTTTTGCCATTCAGCGTTGGTATCCGTTGCAGGATGGTACACATCGATCGACTCCACCCCAATCACAACCACATCCCTCTCATCACTGCTGTCATTTACCGGGCACGAAGCGGTGGCGGTGTATTTGCCCGGGCCGAGCAGGCCGGGGTCGAACTCGAACGTCGCTCCCGTGTCGGAGAAGTAATCAAGTGTCTCTCCCGTAGCGGCAACTGCAAGCTCCCACTCCACACCCTCGGGGTTGACGCAGACCGTCTGCTCCATGTCCAGTTCAAGCACCGCCGGGTCTCCGCTGCCGTAGCACACATACAATGGTTTGGTTTCTTCGTGATTCTCTCCATGCAGGATTACTATTTCTGTATCCTCCGCCAGCACCCTGAAATTGATCACCCAGTGCTCTCCCTCGCCTTCCACATCCAGCGTATATTCGCCCGGGTCCAACTTGTAATCATCTTCCCTGTACGGCCCGCCATCCGGCCAGGTATCCCCATAGTCCCCGGGCAATATCTTCCAATCATACTCCCCCGCCTCCACTTCAACAAGCCAAAAACTCAAATCGCTTTTGTTGTCTCCATCCGTTGCGCAAAGCAAGGTATAGGGCGCCCCCGCGTTGCTGACAGCACTGACAGCCATGGACGTTAAA
>PUNP01000401.1 GCA_003551785.1 Candidatus Brocadiaceae bacterium
CGCAACCATGGGAAGAAGCCGGCTGGGCACCGCCTGCGCCCCAACTGCCAAGCCTGGAAATCCGGGTCGATTTCCCCGTTGAAGATTTCATCCAGAAGGTGATGAGCCAGCATTATATCCTCTGTTACGGCGATTACCAGGAAAACATCCGCGATCTGTGCAGGATATTGCAAATCGGCACTGTATAAATGTGATAAAACGTATAACTGATCACCGGCTAACCTGCATATTTCTTAAACCAACGACAATATTTAATATAACAGATTGAAATACAGAGTTTTATATGTCATTTCTGAGGTACTCAAAATGTACAGTGTGTACAAACGATTTCTCAAACGGCTGTTTACCCTGCGGGCGCGTCTTCAGCGGCACATCTGCTGCAAAAGCCTGCATTTGCAGTATAAGAAATGTGTGTTACAATTAGGAAAAAAATGAATAAAAAACCCAACATCGTCATATTCAATCCTGACTCGTACAGAGGGGATGTCCTTCATCACCTCGGAAATGCTGGCGCCGTTACACCCAACCTCGACCACATTATCAGAGAGGGCGGCGTATCATACGCCAATGCCTTCGCGCAGAACCCGGCATGCACACCGAGCCGATGCTCTTTCATGACCGGATGGTATCCCCATGTACATGGGCACCGTTCAATGAGGTACATGCTCCAGAAGCACGAACCAAACCTCTTCTACGTTTTGGGCCGTGAAAATTACCATATATGGTGGGGCGGAAAAAATGATTTGTTTGCCGTAGAAAATAAGGAAGACTATTTGAGATACTGTGACACAAAATATCAACCTGAAAAACCGTATAAGGAATATTACCTTCCACCCGAAATTTCACCACACGACCCACGCCACAGCGTTTTTTACCGTGGCGTTATGCCGAAGCAGGGAAATGGTGAAAAAGTGGCCGATCGCGACTATAACAACACACTCGGGGCTGTTGATTTTATCTCCTCGTACTCGGCTGAATATCCATTCTGTGTCTATCTTCCGCTCACCTGGCCGCATCCCGCTTATAAGGTGGAGGAAGATTTTTACAATTTGATCGACCCCGATAAACTTTCGCCCAGGCTCCCTGTGCCGGAAAATGACTTCAGAATGCTTGATGATCTGCGCAAAATTTATCGCTCCGACGAAGTAAGTGATGACAGCTGGAAGGAAATAAAACGCATTTATTATGGCATGTGCGCAAAAATCGACTTCCTGTTCGGTAAGGTTGTCGATGCACTCAAAGAAAAAGGAGAATATGACAATACACTGATAATATTCCTCTCCGACCATGGGGATTTTGCCGGTGACTACTCACTGCCGGAAAAAGCAGGCACATTCCATGACGTGCTGCTGAGAGTACCTTTTATCGTTAAACCCCCGGCTGACGTAGGCCCTCAACCCGGCATCCGCACCCACCTCACTGAACTTATCGATATGCCGGCCACCATCTATGACCTGCTCGACATAGAACCGGGGTACGACCATATGGGCCGAAGCCTGATTGATTCGATTCGCGGAGACAACAGCGAAATGCGTGAGGCGGTCTTTGCCGAACATGGTTCACGAAAAAAAGAAAACGCATATAAAAATTCCGAAGTTTTCAACCGCCCGCCTCATGATTTCTATGGTTTAAAATTTGAAGTCGTGCTAAAATACCAGGATGCAGGCACCTACGGCGTGTCCGTCAGGAACCACAAATATAAATATGTCAGACGCCCCTATCTCGAGTGGGATGAACTCTATGACCTGCAAAATGATCCCGGCGAACTACACAACGTGGTCAACAAAACCCAATATTCTGAAGTCGTAAAAAAGATGGAAAATATGCTGCTGGATTATTTTATGACAACAGCCGACGTGCTTCCCCACCAGCAAGATATTCGCAAAGTTTGAACTCTTTTTTGCTTTTTTCTCAATGAAAATATTTAAGGAGAAGCATTGATGAAACCTAATATCTTACTTATCGTTACAGAACAGCATCGCGGCGACTGCCTCGGCGTCGAAAACCATCCGGTGCTTCAGACACCCAACATGGACGAAATCTCCGCTAACGGCGTCAGGTTCGGCCGGTTCTACTCGGACTGCCCTATCTGCATGCCGGCCCGCCGTACGATACTGTCCGGACAGTTCCCGGCAACGCATGGTCTGCTGTCGAACGCCTATGGTGTGGAATGGGAACCGGAAGCGACGCTGCCGCAGGTCCTACGCGACAGCGGCTATCAGACCCGCTGGATAGGACGCAGCATGCATCAGTTCCCGGGACGTGCGCGATTCGGGTACGATGAAGTGGAACTGGACGGTTATGGGCCGGGCGGCGATTATGCAGAATGGTTCAAGAATAATGCGCCCGATGACTGCGGCGGGTGGTTCAGCGGGGGTGTGATGCACAACGACTGGACGGCCCGTCCCTGGCCGCTAACGGAATATCTGCACCGGACCAACTGGACCGTCCAGCGGGCATTGGAATTCCTTAAGCGCCGTGATCCCACGTGCCCGTTTTTCCTGACCCTCTCTTTCATCGCCGCCCACCCTCCGCTTCAGCCTCCGGAATTCTATTTCAACCGCTACCTGAGAACCGGCGTGCCCGACCCCTATATCGGTGAATGGGCTGAGCCACCGGAAAAGTTCACCGGTGTCTCCCCCAACAAAATCAACCTCCAGGGCGAAGCGCTGCTAAGCGCCAGAGCGGGATATTACGGCCTGCTGAATCATCTTGACGACCAGCTCCGCCGCATCCTGAACCCGGTGATCGGAACCGGACATAACCGCGACACCGTCATCTGTTTAACCAGCGACCACGGCGAAATGCTCGGCGATCATTATTTTTGGAGGAAACAGGTGCCCTATGAAGGTTCGGCACGCATACCGTTCCTTATGAGCGCGCCCGATGGAATGATCAATGTTGACAAGGGCACAAACATAGAAACTCCCGCTACTCTCGCCGATCTTATGCCCACCTTACTTGACATGGCCGATGTCGATATACCGGATACCGTTGACGGAATAAGCTTGAAACCGGCTTTGAACGGAGATAAAATAGAACGGGAGTGTATACATATCGAGTACAAGGGCAATATCCATGCGCTGACAGACGGGAAGGAAAAATATATATGGCGCTCCCAAAGCGGGGATGAACAATTGTTCAACCTGGTCGATGACCCCCATGAACTCAATGACATTTCACAGAGTCCGCGCAGCGAAAGGTGTTTGGAATCCTGGCGCAAATGTTTGGTGGCGCGACTGAAAGGCAGGCCGGAGGGTTTCTCCGACGGTGATAAACTGTTCACAGGCCGGCCCACACAGGCGGTTCTGAGCCACGCCGGCCCAACATCAGGCGCGAAGCGCGAGAAATTCTTTACATGATTATCATCCGGGAAAGACAAGGCTGCTGCGTGAATCCTATTGAATATACAATACCTCTTATTTATTCTGGAAATCATATAATAAAAGAGCGATAAATGAAACCCAACATCATTTTAATGAACATGGACAACCTGGGCTACGGCGACGTCGGATGCTACGGTTCTACGCTGCATCGCACGCCCAACATCGATAAACTGGCTGCCGAGGGCTTACAACTCACCGATTTTTACAGTGTCTCGGGCGTATGCACGCCCTCGCGTGCGGGACTGATGACCGGCTGCTACCCACGCCGTATCAACATGCATTGCGGTGGAAGCGGTCATGCAGTGCTGATGCCCGTCGACAGCAAGGGCCTGCACCCGGATGAAATCACTATTGCCGACCTTCTTAAAACACAGGGTTACAGTACCGCCTGCATCGGGAAATGGCACCTGGGCGATCAACACCCTTTCTTACCCACCCGTCACGGTTTTGATGAATTTTTCGGATGCCCCTACAGCGAGGATATGCGCCCTGATGTCAAAGGCCCGCATGTGCCGCCCCTGCCGATCATGCGAAACGAACAAGTTGTCGAGTCGGCCCCGGATATCAACCTCCTTACCAAAAGATACAC
>PUNP01000720.1 GCA_003551785.1 Candidatus Brocadiaceae bacterium
CCGTTCAACACTGTCTTGGGGATATGCGAAACATACGGCTCGGCCGGCGGTTCAAAGGCGTGCTTATTCACGACGCCATAAGCCATATGCTTTCGGAGAAAGATATCGCGGACACTTTCACAACGGCCGCAGCGCATATCGACACACCGGGAGCATTGATTGTTGCGCCGGATTACTTTCGGGAGACATTCTCAAGCCCAACCGTTGAGTGCCGCACTCAAATCGGCGAGAGCATGGAATTGACCTACTTTGAATATGTCCATGACCCCGACCCGGACGACACAGCCATAGAGACGGTATTCACCTATTTGATCCACGAGGGCGGAGCTTTGAGATTGGAGCACGACCGGATGATTACCGGACTTTTCCCAAAAAGGACATGGGCCCGTCTGATGTCGGAGGCGGGATTTTCTTTTGAGGAACGCACTTTCTCTTTGGAGTCAGAGGACAGACCTTACGTGATACTCATCGGACGACTTTAGCCCGCATTTTATGAACCAAAGACATAGTTAAGGTATTTTGCCAAGCTTTATTTCCTAACAAGTTGCAGACGAAAAGGTTGCAACAGATTTGTAGTGAGCCAGGAGCCCGGAAAACGCCACGCTAAAGGCGGGGACGCCTGCCGGCAGGCAGGCAGGCTTGAAAGCGTCCACTACGAGCCGGGGTTTCGGCCACGCACCTAAAAAAGCGTCTGCATTTGGTGTGCATCCTTAATAAATTCACGAGGTACTGGAAAAATAAAATCGTTTGCCGTACTATTAATTCTTTTCATCTTCGGTTTTTGAAAAGAATTAGGCATATGCTTTCTGCTGCAGCGGCACCACGGAGAACGCGTGAAATAAGCGGATAGCCTGCTATTGACAAAGCGTCAGGTAAACCATTATTGTAAGGTTAAAAGAAGTGAAATGACGTCATACATACCGAGCGGAAAACGGGTGCATTCTGAATAGCCAGGAATCGGCTGCATGAGAGTAAGGGAAATGAGCCGCCTTGATCATGCAGTGCTCCAATCCAGTGTTTGGATTGGAAGGTTATTGTGCGACAGGCTCTTCGGTTCGGAATAATACAAATGAGCGAAAAGAGGAAAAAAAACCGCACATACATCATGCTGACATCAGTCATTCGTTTTTCACTCGTATTAGCCATACTTGGAGCTCTCTGGGAAACGGCTGTAGCGGAAGCGGCATGGATGACGCTGTTTGTGAGTTCTCTTTCGCTCCTTCTCACCTTTCTTCCCCATTTTATCCAGCGAACATATAAGGTCAGGCTGCCCGGGGAAATCCAGCTGATTATAGTCGGCTTTATCTATGCCGCGCTTTTTTTGGGGATGGCAAGGGAATGGTACGCCCGCTTCTGGTGGTGGGATTCACTGATGCATGGTTTCTCCGGCGTTGCACTGGGATTTGCCGGGTTCCTGATACTCTATGTGCTTTATAAAAGTGGAAAACTTCAGGCCAGCCCTTTCCTGATAGTGCTGTTCGCATTCTGTTTTGCCGTGGCTCTCGGCGCGGTGTGGGAGATCTTTGAATTCGGGGTTGACACTTTTTTTGGCGATAATATGCAAAGGGCACGTTTTTCGATTGAAAAAACTGCCGAATATGAAGACGGATCGCGTTATCGGCTGCAGTGCCTGACAACCGATTACAGTTTTGAAAATGTTGAGGAAGAGGAAGTAACGAGAGTTGCGATTTACGATACGATGTGGGATATGATCCTTAACAGCATTGGCGCACTTATCGCGTCAGTGTCTGGGTATATTTATCTGAAGAAAGGGGAGGTGTTTATTTTTGATAAACTGATAGCAAAATTTGAATGCGCTAATCCGGAAGTTTTCGGATCGGGCCCCGATTCGGATTCTCACGACAAACCGGAATAAAACGGATCCGGACAGGCGATACTCCGGCTCTCCCCTCTCACGCTCTGTCTTTTCGGGGTCGGACCACAATATAGTCAGGAGTAGCGCCGATTCCCATGGGATAAAAAATCGTGCTAAGCATTTTGGCCCGTCTTCTTACAGTCAGGTGTTTTTGCCGGATGCGGACTTATTTGCCGGCGGGGAACGGAATGTGATGATACGTCCCGCGCGATTATATGTTTAATTTTCAGGTGTTTATCTGCGCCGCTATAATCACGATATCGAAATCCTTTAATCAAAACATGCTTTTCATTTTAAAAGTGGATAGACGGTATATCTTTACAGGAGGATACATATGCGTATCGTTATGTTAGAGCCATTGGGCGTTGAAAAAGAGAGGGTTATGTCGCTTGCAAAACCATTTATTGAGCGGGGGCATGAATTTGATTTTTGCGGCAGCAAAATACACGATAAGTCAGAAAAGATGGGAAAAGCTTCAGAGGCTGATGTGCTTATTATTGTCAATTCTCCATTAAGCGCTGAGATGATTGAATCCGCCCCCGACCTCAAGATGATTTCGGTTGCTTTTACCGGGGTTGACCATGTTGATTACGATGCATGCCGGGAAAGAGAAATCCTCGTGTGTAATGCACAGGGATACTGTACGGATGCCGTTGCCGAGCATGTTTTTGGGCTGATTCTTTCGGTACTGAGAAACATCGTACCCTGTCATTCACGCACCCGGGAGGGGAAGACAAAAGACGGGCTGGTAGGAAATGAACTGGAGGGGAAAACAATAGGCATCATTGGAACCGGGGCAATTGGAACGCGGGTGGGCGAGATTGCAAACGCGTTCTCCTGTCCGCTTCTGGGCTGCGACCCGCTCCCGAACCGGAAAGCAAAAGACATAGGTATTAAGTATGTTGAACTTGATAAACTTCTGGCAGAATCTGATATAGTTACCCTCCATACACCACTGACCCCGGAAACGGAGCATTTGATCAACCGGGAAAAAATTGCTCGCATGAAGCATGGTGCTGTGCTTATTAATGCGGCAAGGGGACCTGTCGTCGACAGTGATGCCCTGGCGCAAGCGCTGAACAGCGGCAAAGTTGCAGGTGCGGGCATTGATGTTTTTGAAGTTGAGCCGCCTGTCAACACCGATCACCCTCTACTTAACGCAAAAAACGTGGTACTCACTCCTCATGTCGCCTTTGCAACTGAAGAATCCATTTTCCGTAGAGCGGAAATAACTTTTAACAATATACATGCCTGGATGGAAGGCAGGCCTGAAAATGTGAAGTTTTGAATTATTTATGAGTGATCACTTATCAATGGTTTTCGTAATGAGCGCAAGCCAGACTATATCCAGCCGTACGGGGCATAGCCCGCATATTTCATAAATCTACGAGAAGAATTATTATAAACGGCAGACAAGTTAAATGTTCAGTATATGATTTTTGTGTGTAAGCTTCTGATACAGACTGTATTTGAGATCCTGAAAAAGACGATTTACCCTTTGGGCGCGTCCTCAACGGCGCCTCTGCGACAAAAAGCTGCACTTGCAGTATTCGAATACAGCGGCGCTTGCTTTTTGCCACATCTGCACCACTGAAAACGCGTGAAATAAGCGGGATAGGGCAGGAGCTGATCGCACGCCTTCACGCCGAGGGGGGGCGCCTGCGGCTGCACGGCACATGGAAACTTTGACCCCATTGATCCCGAGAATCTGCCGTATGCTGTCAGTGTAGACCCTGAGATATTGGAACGTGTTGCTCTTGAAATGTTGGAGGAAGCAGGAGTGAATATCATGCTGCATTCCTTCTTATCCAATGTTGTCGGTAATGGTTCCATGGTATCTGCAGCGCTTATAACAGGAAAATCCGGCTTACAAGGGGTCAAAGGATAATTGTTTATCGACGCTACCGGAAAGATCATGGGGTTTAAATAGAAGGCGTGGGGCGTTATGATGTCACTGACAAAGTCAAAACCTCCAGGAGTTTCCCCAAAAAAATTTCAGGACGGTGGCCGGGCGAAGTTAAGCAGTATCTGAGTATGCGGGGAATCTCTGTGTTTTACCTCTGTAAGACGTCCTTCCGAGGCATAAAGCAAC
>PUNP01000931.1 GCA_003551785.1 Candidatus Brocadiaceae bacterium
GATGGACATCTTCCCGCTCCAGATAGGGGTATTCCTCAATGATTTCATCGACATCCATATCATTGGCAACCAGATTCAAAATCAGCGAAACGGTGACCCTTTGCCCTCTGATACACGCCCGGCCGCCTTTGACCCCAGGATCGAAAGTAATGCGATCGAACCCCGGCATTGACTTTGTTTCACACTTGGCCATATTTATCTCCCCAGACCTGTTTTTTTCTGCCAACCATGCTCAGATATCATTATAACAGCATTCGGGTCTTAAATCCAATTTTAGCTATCCTAAGACACTTATAACAGGGGCAACCAGAAAATTATCGAGTACCGCCACCGAAACCCACTCGTTATACATTTTAGTCAAACAGGTTTTTCTGCACAGAAACATCTCGTGGCGATCCCGCACACATAAGCTTGATTTCACTAAGCGATTCTTGCACATTATCGCCCCTGATAACAATAATTCTGTCATCTTCTCTGATGAGTTGCCGACACAAATCGTACTTAGGATTGCCCTCATTAAACTTAACGTCATACATAACAGCACGAGGAATCGAGTAGTCCAGTGCGTATTTCATAGCGTGCCTCGCTCCGCTGTCGTTACCCATGTCGTTCTCCGCATAACTGGCAGCCAGGACCACACAATCGCTAAATAATGCCTGTAGGCGGTCACGTTCCAGATATCTGCCATTCAATTCCATTCGGGAACTTGCTTTTTTATAGTATTCGGATACCAGCAATCCATCGTTCCTGACAATCTCTTCGGCCAACTCCTTGTTCCCTTTGGGTAAAATTTCAGTGATCGGGCTGGGAAGTATCGCTACAGTCTTCCCTTCGGAAAGCAGAGCTTGTCTATGCGCTATAGAGTCACAACCGAATGCAAGGCCGCTAATAATCGTGGCGCCGTTACTGACCAGGCCGGCAACCACACGCTGTTCAAAGTCCTCGGTCTCTTTATCCGGATTGAGAAGCCCAATCACTGCGACGTTTTTGTTCTGTTTTTCTAACAGACGCAGGTCGCCTCGATAGAATAGAGTTACCGGCTTTTCGCTATTTTTTACTTTTCCACGATGCGCAGGAAACGACGGATCACCAACGGACAAAACGCCGTCCATTGCACCGGACAGGCTCTGGAGTTGCTTTCGTATATTTTGCCTTTTCTCTTCGAATTCTTTGGTAGATATTTCACGACCTGCTTTTGCATCACGGTTTAACATATCGACAATAGTACTCGCCGATTCATTCCCTCGGAGACGCTTAATAATCCAGGCTCGACCGATACCGCGGTAGGTCTTAGCGGCTAAAATGTTTAAAGTATTCTCTGATATGTTCACCGGTCATTCCTCCTCACCGTATAGGCAACGGCATAGAAAGCAACTGAACGCGCGCCTGCGCCAATCAGCGCCTGAATGGCATCTTCGTCGATGTTCACAGTTGGCGTATATATATCATCGACAAGCAAAATATGTTTTCCGTTAGCATTTGTCGATATATCGCACGTCTCTGCAGTAATGCCGGGATACGGCATCGGTCCATCATTGTTGTAGTTTTCGATTGGTTTCCTTAGATGCGTGGTTTTGGTGGTGGTATGCCGGCGCAGATAGCCGGTGCCGTCTTCAAAACGATCGAACTGGCCGACCACCCAGCGCACGGTGGAGCGAAACAGCAATTGGTTGGGGCGGTAGGAACTTTCCGCTTTTGCCCTGGGAACAACGCATACAGTCACCGTTGGCAGCCCAAGTGATTGAATAATTTGAGAGAAATCACTCGATAAAACGTTTCTTAATTCCTGAATTGCCCCATCCAACTCCTTAAAACAGGAGCTGTTGAAAGTATTCTTGAGTGTGTTGAGGTAGTCAGGATTTCCGGGATTCCCCATTCCGACATAAGGCACGTGATAAAAAGCCAGAGTGGTTTTTTTTAAGTAATTATTCGCTTTTATTGAAAATTCATTCATTTTATCGACGCATTTTTCTGTTTGTCACGCAAGAGTAACGTCATGATGAAAATAGCCAAACCGGAACTTAAACTTCATTTCATCCGGGGCTTCCATTCTCCTGGCTGGAACGCCGATAGTTTATCTGATTATAAATTTCATCATGCATTACGCATGGACCTATCATCCAAACAGTTGTCGAAGACTGCCTCAATGTTCGTAGCCAAAACACAGAAAAACCGTATACTGTCCCCGGATTTGGTGTTTCTGTAATAAATGCACCTCACGTCCTCTGAACTTTTTCGTGGAACTCTTCCAGCGTTATTTCTCCCCTGGCCAAGCGTTTTTGAAGTATTTCCGTCGCCTTATCTTTTGGCGCTTCTTCAATAATAACCCGTTTTGCTTCGATGGACTTGTCTTCAACGAAACTATTTTTGATTAAATTTAATTTTTCAGCAAACGATTCTATATCTTTCAGATCCCAAAAAACTGCGGATTTAATGTTGTCTGTAAACTGATAATTAACAGTAATTTTCCTTATGAGACTTCCTTTTGTTGAAACGCTCAATATATCACCATAGGGGCAATGAAAAAGGATATCTAGCCCACTGGAGGTTATGGGCTTGCGAACAAAAAGCAATCTTTTATTGGTTATTACGATAACGCCGGATAAGGAGTCTTTTTGCTTCTGCCCCCGGATGTTTTTTTTGGTGGTGTCCAACCTACACATAGTATGCTCTACTATCTCTTCTCCTTTTTTCAGGACTCCTGCGCTATAAACATCGGAGCTATCAATTTTTGCTGCTTTAGCCTCGAGTATTGCATAAACAATAGCTGAGACTATTATAACGAGCAAAATAAGTACAACAATAAGCCCAAGTCTCTGTGATATAAAATTGAAGAAGTTAAAAACATCAAAAAACGCTATCGATTGCATATCTTTCTCCTTATTATCAAGTTAAGCAAGGTTTACATTTTCTAATATGGCTTTTTATCGTATCTTCCTGCCAACAAAAACTTATTCCAATCTAACTCCAATTACCTAAGTCATATTTTCTGATTAAAAATGTGCTTACAGACTATATAGCCTCCCGTATCGATTCTACGACATCGGACCATGCAGCACACATGGGCACGGCGCTGAGTAGGATGTTCACTTCTCTCGTCCCAGAGTACACAGAAGCACTTGCCTGCAGGTGGCCGGATGCCCGAAGCTTTTCCCAGGGCTTCGGCCAACATGGGTATAACAGGCAGACTGTAATTTTTGGACTTGTAAACAACGTTGAATACGCAAGCACCTGAAGCAGGTCATGGCGATGGGACTCTCTTATGTTTTCTGTTAGCTCATGCCATCTGTGCATATTCAGTTCATGCCAATGGGCCTTATATTTGGCATCAATGACAATAGTCTCGCCCGGGCGATCGATCACAATATCAGGGATGAGTGATTTTTGGGAAGCAGATGCCGAACTTTCCCACGAAATGGGAGTCACCGTCTCGCCTTTGCGCCCGCTCCGCATACGTCCTCCTGTCAGCCGGCATAAATGTTCAGCAAGGTTCTCCACCCAGCATTCAAAGAACTCAGGCATGTTCATTTTCCAGGGCATACCGCGGAGTGAACTCAATCCAGCAAGCCCGCGATTTTCTATAGACCACTCCATCGCTTCAACGCCATGCAGCAGGTTGGGGTGCTTGAGGGTGCCTGAATACCAACTCTCCAGCATCCGGGGCGTAGGCCGGCGTGCCGGGTAGCGGCGAACCCCGCTTAACAGCTGCTCACATTTATCGATCAGGGTGCGAACCACAACCCCTGCGCTTCTCTGGCTCTGTAGGTCAGAAAGCTGCTGACGCAACACAAAATGCATGGCGGCCAGTAATAGCCTGTCATCACGCAGGTCCGGGAAAAGACACGGCACTTGCAAAAACTGCATTCGGGGAAGTTTTTCTGTAGCATAAACGGTCCAGTTAACCTGCCCCTTTGGCGCCTCTCTGTCCGCCTGAACGAGTTCAAAGCGTCTCTCTATACATGACA
>PUNP01000479.1 GCA_003551785.1 Candidatus Brocadiaceae bacterium
AAAAAAATGTAATATCAAAATGCAATATCTTTTTGTTTCTGACAAAAAATAGTTATGCTCACAAACAAAAACTGTTTTTCGATGAAAAAAAGTTGTTATTTAAGAAAAATGCAAAAAACTTAAAGATGTTCCTTTTTATGAAATTCGATGGCAAACGTATCATTCAGATCATATCCTTTTATATGGATAGTCAAAGTCAAGCTATTTCTTTATTAACAAAATGACGATGGTGTTGATACATTCAATGGTGTTGATATATTCGATGGTGTTGATACATTCGATGGAATAATTGATAGAAACTCATAACGTTATTATGAGAGTTTACCGGAAAGTAATAGGCAGACCATGCGTTTGAATCGCCATGACATCGAGCAGATCCGACGTGCCGCCGTGCGCATCTTCGGCAGCGGCGTGCAGGTTTTCCTGTTCGGGTCGCGCACCGACGACGCCGCCAGGGGAGGCGATATCGACCTGCTCATCGACATGCCCCGGCCCGAACTCATGACCCACGAAAACAGGATTGCTTTCATCGTGGAGGTGAAAAAGGCCATTGGCGAACGCAAACTGGACGTTCTGTACAATAAACCCGGGCGCCGGGACGAACCCGTCATCGCCCATGCCCGAAATACCGGGGTTCCGTTACAATGAACATCACTTCACGCCTGAGGCAAACTCTCGAAGTCTGTGTCAAAAATGATTTTTGTAACGATGAACATTAAAAAACGCTAACCCTTGCCATGATCCATGGCAATCGCTGTCTGACCGTAGAAGAAGCAAAAAAATACTACCGTAGCGAGCTGAAAATGAAGAATAAATGAAAACAGTTGATAAAATTACAATAACTGAACTGCAGGAGATGGCCTCAAAGATGTATGGCACATTAGTGAAAGCGGTAGTTGATATAAAAAAAGAGGTACTGGTTGTTGATGCTGAACTTCATGCAGATCAGGAAAAACATTTACTGGAAACCGGTTCTGCACAGAACGATTTGTGGGGCATCAACTTGTATCCTGAAGACTATGGAACGGATGATTTTATTGAATTTGACTCCATGATTAACATTCGACCGCGGCAGGGGAACCGGTCGCGAGACGTGGAGGATGAATCTTTAAGAAAAGAAATTATCAGAATCGTAACCGCAAAAGTTAACCATGGATAAAACGCAGGATACCGGCTATACCATAGACCGCGATGAGTGGGCGAAACGCTCACTGTTTGAACAGTTGGGTAACATTGGAAGCGAAGTTGGCCGTACGCTGAAAATGAAACGGAGGGGTCGGGATTTTGAACCGGCTCTTATCCGTGCACTTGATTTATTCGATGCAACCGTATCCGGATTGATAACCACGCATCCGCATCGCGCCAAAGAAGTTCTTCGTGCCAAAGAATGCTTTCTCGACGCGCTTTACATAAAAGATGATCCGTCAATCGAAACCTATTTCATGCAGTTTGCAATTGCGGCAAGGATGAATAGGCAGGTTTGAGAGTTTGACAATATGTACGGACCGGTGTACGTTGTAATTCCGTACATTACATAAAATAATTGAATGACAGGGATAATGGATACACAAAAACAAAAAACAGCAAGGTTTGACGCCCGGCTGACCGAAGAACAGAAGAGGTTTTTTGAAAAGGCGGCACAACTTGGGGGATATCGGAGTCTTACGGACTTTGTAATCCTCACCGTACAGGAACGGGCCGATGAGATCGTGGAAAAACAAGAACAAATCATAGCATCTCAAAGAGACCGCGATATTTTCTTTAATGCCCTGTTACATCCGGAAAAGCCCAATAAAGCACTGCGTTTCGCAGCTGAGGAATACAAAGCAATCGGTCGTGAATGAACTATCTGACCGAAATACTTGCTTTACATCATAACAGAAAAGCATTTTCATGCGGTAAAAAAACGCTGGATGACTATTTCTATTATCAGGTGGGTCAGGATATCAAAAGAAGACTTTCGGTGTGTTTTATTTATCCCGACACGAAAGCGGGGCTTGTTCGGGGGTACTATACCCTGGCCAACAACAGCATACCTCAAAGTTGGATTCCGGAAGCTTTTACGAAAAAGTTTCCGTGGTCCTACAAGAACATTCCGACAACATTAATGGGCAGACTGGCCGTTGACGTACGATTTCAGGGAAAGGGCATCGGAAAAATGCTTTTGATCGACGCATTGAAAAGAAGTTATGAGGCATCGCAGCAAGCCGGTTCGTTTGCCGTGGTGGTGGATCCTGTGGACGAAGAGGCGTCCCGGTTTTATGAGAAATACGAGTTTCTGAAATTACCGGACAGCGGAAAAATGTTTATGCCGATGAAAACGGTTGAAAGGCTGTTCAAAACGGAATGATAAAACAATAGACATTGGCCGCACTTGAATACGCTGCAGATATCATTGCCAGTGAAGATACCATTGAAACGGTGTGATTATAATTGATGAGAATGTTGATAAATGGATATTTGACCGGCTTGAAGAACAGAAATTTGATATCAGTATGATCCGATTAGCCGTTATGATGGACAGGAATACAGAACTCCGTGACCAACATTTTGCATCCAACATTTTGTATCCGACATTTAGTATCCAACATTTAGTGACTGACATGTATGAAAACCCCGGAAACGTGACCTGCATATCGCAGAAATACTACCTTTTCACAAATTGAATATTTTCCGGTTTTCATCATTAATTATTACATTCAGGTAATCTAAACACTTTTGTTATGATCACCGATTTAAAAGAGCTTCGGAAGGCAGGCACGTGAATCCATGCAAAATCTGATAAAATCACTCAATCCGGCATATTTTTGGGATGTGGATACATCGAAACTGGATCCGGAGCAGTCAAAGCGGCTTATTATTGCACGGGTGTATTCCAGGGGAACTCTGGAAGAAATGCAGGCTGTGATGGCCTGCTACGGCAGGGAACAAACCATAGAAATTCTTAAAGAGTTCAATTACCTGGATCCAAAAACCCTCAACTTCGTGTCAAAAATGTTTGATATTCCCATAACCGACTTCAGATGCTACAAACGAAGACCGTTGTACCGGCAAAATTGGAATGGATGATACGGCAAATGAAAACCGTTCAGTATAAATAATACCGGGACACCGGGACGTCACATGCTACAAACAGAGGCCGTTGAACCGGCGACCCTGCAGTTACTGAGGTCGCTGCAGGCACATACCTATATGGAAGGCTTTTATCTTGTTGGAGGCACAGCTCTTGCACTGCTGTGGGGGCACCGGAAATCAGAAGATTTAGATTTGTTTTCCAATTCCGGTTTTGCTGTTGATCAATTATTGGAAAAAATAAGCCAGGACTATGATTATAGCATCCATTTTACTGCAGAGAATACATTAAAAGGTAATATAGGTAAGACAAAAGTTGATTTTATCGCTCACAAATATGCATACCTTGAACCTCCGATGCAGATAGAAGAGGTAAATATACTCTCCATCAAGGATATCATGGCCATGAAACTAAACGCAATTTCGGTAAGTGGAGAGCGATCCAAAGATTATGTAGATGTTTATTTTGCGCTGGAAAGGTGCTCGATCAGTGACATGCTGGCCTGGTACAAAAAGAAATATCAGCAGAATAATACCAGCCATGTTCTGAAAAGTCTGGTGTATTTTGATGATGTCGTACAGGACGACTGGCCTGTTCTGCTGAAACAACCCCGGCTGAAGTGGGACGATGTCTGCAAAAAAATTGAAAAGGAAGTCAAAAAACTGATGGATAACAGGCATTTAAACTAATCAGGCTAATGGATACAAAAGTACGGATAAAGAAAAAAACCGTATACTAAAAAATATGTAGCCAACATAATGCTTGTCTTATCTGGAAGATAAACCTTATCCCGGTTATCTGATGTTGCATTCAATTAATAATCGACCGATACATATTGTCGTTTCAATGAATAGTAAAAGCAATATTTGTACTATTGTTACAG
>PUNP01000571.1 GCA_003551785.1 Candidatus Brocadiaceae bacterium
GGCACAGCGCAGAGAGCTTAGGGCAACGACAACAACGGAAAGACAACGAATTTTTAGCCACAAAAGGCACAAAAGACACATAAAAGTAGAACGTGGAAAGTGGAAAGTTGAACGTAAAAAAGGCAACGGCAAATGGCAGAAGGCTTGGAGTAATGGCACAACGTGGAACATTTCACAGAGTCACGCAGTCACGAAGTCATGAAGTCATAATCAACCACCAAAGACGAAACAAATAACGGAAAACACAAGGAATGAAAAGTACATCACACATGTTTTCGCATCTTTCCGGCGCCTGTATAATAACGGCTATCGTTTTTGGGCCGCTGGCTTTCGGTTCCGTTGAGCCCTGGGCTTATTCAATATTAGCCTTTACATCGTTCACGGCGCTGGCCTCGTGTCTGGTTCACGACATTGGGCGTGAACGCCTTTCCATACCTCTCTCCTTTCCGCTGCTGATAGGCTTTTTGTCATTGGTGCTGGTCATTCTCCAGATCATTCCGTGGCCGGCGTCATTACTCGAAACACTACAGCCTGAAACGTACAGCATCTATGAGCGTTTGAGGGAATTTTCCGGCGGTGTATCGGACTCGGTTCTATCACCGAGTATATATCCGTATGCCACCCGGGTATCGTTACTGAAACTGGCTTCCTATCTGGCACTTTTTACGGCGGCGCTCGGCTATATTAACAGCCGGCGGCGTCTGAACATGATAGCGACCGCCCTCATCGTCACGGCATTTACCGCCTCAATGTTCGGTATTCTTCAGAACCTTGCAGGGGTGCGCGAAGTATTCTGGCTCAGGCGTGTCAGTGGCGGCAGCCCGTTTGGGCAGTTTGCCAGCCGCAACCTTTTTGCTGCTTACGGCTCCATCTGCTTCTTTGTCGGCCTGGGAATGCTGTTATCGCGTGGAAATTATGCTTCTGCGCTGCCGTTCAGGCGCAGTTCAGCCCATAAAAAACTCCCCTCCGCCAACCCATGGCAGAATATGCTGCTCGGGTTCGCTGTCTCGATCACCGGCGTAGCTGTCGTCTGGTCGCTGTCAAGAGGCGGTATCGTTTCAGCAGTACTGGCCGGCGCATTTGTTATCTTCGCTTTACTGTTCTGCGGCTATACCAAAGACAAGAAGCTGTATGTTTTTGCTGTGCTCTTAGTCGTTGCGGGATTTGTGACATATTTAGGCTGGGGGCCGGTGATCAGTCGTCTTGAGACACTCGGGGTTATCGCCGAAGATCCCTCTGCTGTAGACAGAACACGATACGGGATGTGGGCTGATGCCTGGCGGATGGGGCGGCTTTTTCCGGTGCTGGGCACAGGTGCCGGCACGTTCCTTTCGGTCTACCCTGCTTTCAGATCGCCTGCTTTTAATTTTTTGGCCAGGAACCCGCATAGCGAGTATCTGTGTGTGCTGGCGGAGACTGGGTTCTCCGGCCTGCTGCTTTTTCTCTCGCTGCTGCCGGTCATCGTTGTTAAGATCGGTTCAGGATTGAAAAAAGTCAATAACATGTACACTCGTGGTTTTTTGGCGGGTGCTTTGGGGGCGGTGTTAACCGTGAGTTTCCATTCAGTGGTCGACTTCCCTTTCCGCTCTCCCGGTATTGTGGCGACAATGGCTGTGATCATCGCTATTATTTTCCGGCTTGCAGTAGTTGGGAAGACAAAGCGCGACGTTAAAATCAATAAATATAATGAAGAGGCCAAACGGAAAAACAGATCCCACTTATCTCTTCCTGTTAAATCAATAAGTTTAATCACCGTGTTCTTTGTCTGGATTTTCGTCTCCAGTCTCTGCCTTAACGAATTGAACGGAAACTTTGAGGAACTCAGGATAACGAGGGCGTCGGAGCGGCTCACATCGGAGACTGTGGGCGTGCCGGAATTCGTCAGGGTTTCTGAGCAGACTATCACCCGGTATTCTCCGCGGAATGCCGATCTTTATGCACGCCTTGCCCAGTTTTCCAGGAGGGCGGCCGAGACAGTATCCAACCCCCGCGACAGGTTAGTGCTTGCAGAGAAATCGCTTGAATTATGGGAGAAATCCGTCGAACTCGACCCGCTGAATGCAAGATACAGACTTAATGTGGTGGTAGATTACCTGGCATTCGGCAGAGCGGATTTTGCCTGGATGCACGCCCGAACAGCAGCAAATGTGCATGAGCGGAATATATGGCTGCGAATCGACCTGGCAGAGACGTTCCTGATGAACGGACTGCATGCGCCCGCCGAGCAGTTCCTGGAAGAAGCGGAGACTATAGCCCGGGAATATGGTGTCGATAGAGCTTTGAGAAGTATCGAAAGACTGCGCAGTGAATGAATGGATGCTGAAATGTTGAAATACTGGGATGCTGGGATGTTGAGAAGTCATGAAGTCACGAAGTCATGAAGTCAGAGGAAGACGCACCACGACAGCTATGTCTAAGTGAGACATAAAATTTTTAAAAATCAACTTGACGTTAATGTATTTTTAGAGTACAATCTACAATATAAGTTCTTATGTGAATAACTTTTCCCCCGGGTTCACAGAGCTTCGGGAATTCTTTTGAATGTTTAGCACTATTTCAGCGTGATAGGAGATAGGATATGAGTAACAAAAGGATAATTAGTGCATTGATAGTGATGTTAACAATGTCGTTTATGCCGTTTTCACAAGCATCCAACCATGTGGATACCGAGACTTTTACCACCGAGACGGCTGTCCCTGTAAGGGAGGGAGTGACCGATATAGAGTTAGGTATGACAAATTTCCGTACGGTCAGCCGCGGTCGCGGCTCTTGGGATAATCGCTGGCGCCGTCACGAGAGAGATTCATTCCGGATGTACGAATGGACATTTGATGCCGCTATGGGCGTTCTGCCCGATACCGAGGTCAGGGTCTCAACCGGTTGGGTTGACATTTCGGACAGAGAAGCTCGGTATGGTGTCAGGACCCGCGGCCGCGGGATGGATGATTTGCGTGTCGCCGTCAAACGGCGTCTGCTCGACGACAGGGGCATCAGCATTGCTTTCAATCCGGAACTGACTATTCCCATAGGTCGTGAAACGGATATCGATAAAAATCGTTTAGGCCCCGGACAAAATTATTGGAGCATCGAACCAAAGTTTATTCTGACGCAGGAATATGAGAATTATGCCTATAATCTGGATATCGGTTATTCTCTGCCGTTCGGAAACACGCGTCGCGATTATGTGCGTGATCTCGGTGTGCATACCCAGTCGATAGACCCGGATGCAAAGGAAGTGGGACATTTCACTTACAATTTTGCGTCTATCTATACGGGTGATCTGCTGGATTTTGATGTTGTCGCTTTTCGCCCTGTATTTGAAACCAATTATCTTCATGCCTGGCGCAGCGGCGGCAGCGGTTCCGACCTTCTGCTCGCAACGCTGGGGTGTATAGCTTTAATAGACGAAAATTTGACTGATGGCGATTTAAGGGCCAAGTTCGCCTATCAGCAGCCTGTGGCCGGCCGTAATGTAACCAATGCATACAGGATACTTTTATCTGCCGCTTATTCGTTTTAAGAATATTTCATTCTGTAGGTATTCAAGAATCCCGTCCCGCCCGCACCAATGCCATCCGGGCGGGGCTCCCCCCGCGCTCCCGGGCAAAGGAAAACGATTCAGTAAACCCCTTAGGTTGGTGATTAGTGATCGCAATCGACATTGCCTTGAAAAGGCATAACATACCAGCCTGGTGCTTAGTTGCGTAATTAAGGCTATAATCTTTGGTTCTTTCGTTTTTTTTTACCGGAGAGATCGCAGAGGACAGCTTCTTTTATGCGATTAGATTCCGTACATCATCCTGAATATCAAAAATCAAAGGCTGGTAGCGTTACTGTCTTGACCGCAGTGCCAATCAGGCAGTCATTTCTTCCACGGGGGCAAGCCCCATGGGGGATCATTTTGTAAGGCCATTTTTTTCTGGTGGTCAGTCGTTTGACCCACGGGGACGAGCC
>PUNP01000880.1 GCA_003551785.1 Candidatus Brocadiaceae bacterium
ACCGTTTTAAACTACATGAAGTTAAGGTGCCTGAACATCCTATTACCGGCACAAGATCCCAAAACCGCCTGCATTCCAACCCCATGGCAAAAGATGGTTGGTATTACAGCATGCTGGGCAGTACCTTTATCCGGTTCCGGCCCGACTGGGACGACGGCCCGGAAGTTGAGGTGGTCGGGCACGCCGGTGGAAATACTGTTCAGACCGCTATCTGCCCGGAGGGTCGCTATGTGTATTGGGCGCCTCGCCGTAGAGATACACTGGCGATCAAGCAGTATGATATCAAAACCAATTCCATTAAAACGATCGGGTTCCTCAAACAACATTTCCTGCGCCATTACGGTTACGACTGTGGTTCTGGGGTTTATGGACTGAGAATTTCCGACTGCGGAGCTTTCCTCGTGCTTTTGGATAACGGTGGTTTTGGTTCGCGTTTTGACGGCCATCCGGGCGTCTTCGTGGTCGAAATACCCGAAGAAGAGCGTCCTTTGGATTGATGATAATTCATTCTTTGCGGATTGCCTCATAGGGATGAAAATGACAAAAAAACATTATCCAAATTTTGCAGCTTTTTTTTTAAGTATGGCGTTGCTTATGGTACCCTCGTTCGCTGAGGGAGAACTGATTTTGAACTGGCGTTTTTCCGCTGCGGGACAGAACAAGAATCTCGAGAAAGACGACTCCGGACATGGCCACATGGCACAATTGATGAATGAAAATTTCCGACGTCCGCCATACCACCGCATGACAGATGGCGTCCACGGTAAAGAAAGCGGGTCGGTGCGCCTGAAAACCGGGTCTCAGGTGAAATCGCTCAATCCTTTTGAGCTGCCTGATAACTGGACTCTGTCTTTTTGGGTCAGAGCACGGACTCAGCAGGAAAGTATCCCGGAAAATGTGAAATTGGGAGATTTTGTCTCAATAAAAACACGCTTTCTTGGCCCTTCTTCTCCATGGTATTTTCGAATTGATCCCGACGGCAAAGGCCAGGATATGGGGTGGCATAAGGGGGGGAATGATAAGTCATGGCAGCGCATACAAGTGCCTGCCTTTTGGTCGAATACCCATGTGGGTTCCTATCTTGGATATGGATGGTACAAGACGAGTTTTTATATGCCCGAAAGCCTGGCTGATATGAAACATGAACTGCATTTTGAAGGGGTGGATGAGCAGGCATGGGTTTATATAAACGGGGAGAAGGTGGGCGAGCAATCCGTCGAATACACCGGTAAAGGAATTGGAGAAATATGGGACGAACCTTTTTCTGTGAGTTTTGGCCCGGATCAGGTGAACGCAGGTGAAGAGAATTTGCTCGTTGTGAGGTGCCATGGGAGCCAGGGGAATGCGGGCATTTTTCGCCCCGTTTATTTTATCCCTCCCCGGGATATGAAGCATAAGATGGATTTGGATATATTTGAAATGAAGATACCCGAACCAGACAAGTGGAATCATGTGGCCCTGACATCAGGCCCCAACGAGGCATTACTGTGGATAAATGGCGAGCGTGTTTCTACACTTAAAAAAAGCCTCTGGCCGCATGATAGCAGGAGAGTGTCAATGAATTTCATGTTGCCGGGCAGCGGCTCGTATTTCGCCGATCTGGATGATATAAGGATTTACGATTCCGTTTTATCTGAATCCGAGGTGAATCAGCTTTCCCACGTTTCCTACCATCCTGAGGCAAGGTGGCTGGACGTGTATTGTGAAGAGATGCAAGGGCTGATTCATAGTGGTGAGTTCTCAAAAGAACGGGCTGAATATCTGGTTGGACTCGGTGCCCCCAATATCGATGCCCTGGTTGAAACGCTCATTACAGGTGATGGAAGTCAGAAGCTTGACGCCGCTCTGGCCCTGCGGATGATAGGAGGCATTGAAGTTGTTCAACCCCTTATAAAACTACTGGATATAGAATGTCCTGAAGTGGCAAGTGCCGTTAATAAGGGGATAGCAGGCATTCTGAGAGATGAAAAAATCATTTCTCAGCTTACACGTGAGCAGCTTGCTCACGCGTTGGAGTATGGGGGATGGAATATACGAAGGTTTGCAGTAAGAGAACTGAGGCAGAGGGGGGAGGAACACCCGAAAGGACTGATTGAGTTTGAGGATGTAACCGAGGATAAGGGGCTCGACAAGCTTTTAGCAGGGTGGCATCTCGGTCATGGGGGGGCATGGGGCGATGTTACAGGGAACAACCGGCCGGATTTGTATATAGGTTCTTTCGCTGACCGAAGGATATACGGTGATCCCAATGCTCCGATACCTAACATGCTTTTTCTTAATAAGGAAGACGGTTTCACCCTTTCACCCGATGAAACTGTACGTCTGGATATGCGCGGTAAGCCGTCAGGAGAGCGTTACAGGGTCTCAATGGCCCTTTTTGCAGACTTGGATGGCAGCGGAAAGCTTGATCTTCTGGTGGGAAATCACATGCGAAGGAACCATATCTTCGAAAACCACCGATCGGGAGAGTTCCGCGATGTCAGACTGTCGGATGGAGATTGTGAATGGCCCGAGGATTTTGATATGCGTGATGCCACAGCTGTTGACCTGGACCGTGACGGGCTTCTGGATCTGATTTTAGTTGACGGCCGCTACGATTACAGAGGAACAGAACGTCGGTTACGGGCCATGCGGAACCTTGGGGATTTCCGATTTGAGGATATTAGCTTTGATATCGGTTTTCCGGATGAAGATACTCCGGGACTGGGGCTGGCTACGGGAGATGTTAACAATAACGGGCGCCCCGATTTTTTCGTTGCTCAGAGTAATCGTATGCTTATTAGTCGAGACGATGGTTCTTATAGGGAATACCGCCCGGGTTTTTTCAGCAAGCCTGCCTTTTCACCTGAAGGTGCTGGGACGGTCGGTGCCGCCCTGGCCGATATGACGGGCAATGGGTTACTTGATCTGGTTTTTACCGTTCATGGTATACCACCTCAGGTTTTCATCTATGTGAATCGCGGCATTGATGAGGACGGTATGCCGTATTTTGAGAATGTCACCCGGGAAGCCGGACTGGATTTGGATTTCCCGGTGGGAGGTGTTCCGTTGCCGGATTTAAAGAGTGATGCACGACATCGTTTACTTGGTGCCGATCTTGCACTGGTCGACCTTGACAACAGCGGCAAGCGCGATATTCTTCTGGCGATGACGCATCTGGATGAAAGAGGGCGCCTGCAGCCGTTGGTATTGCGCAACAAGGAAGTGATTGACGGCGTACCACGTTTTTCCGCACCGCCCCTGAACAAACTGGCCTTTTACTGCACAACACCGGTCGCCGATTATGACCGCGACGGACGAATGGACATTTTTATGGCTACATGGTATAGAGAACTCGATAGTTATCTTTTCCGCAATTCTACCGACGGTGGCAATTATCTTACGGTCAGGGTGGAGGGAGAATCTGAAAACTTAAATTCAATGGGAATAGGAGCCGTGATTAGACTTTACAAGGTCGGCCATGCGGGGGAGGAAGAGTATTTGCTCGGACGGGGAGATATAGCTCTGGCCCAGGGTTACTCGTCGGGGGATGAAGCTTTAGCCCACTTCGGACTCGGCGATGTGCAGTACTGCGACGTCGTCGTCACGTGGCAGGAACATGAGGCAATCCGTGAAAATGTTAAAGTTAATCGCCTTAAGGTGATATCGGTAGGGGACTGAAAGGTCAATCTCTAACATTTCTTATGTGGTTCACTGAGATCTTACTTGCATTTAGTCGGTTTGTTTATCTTATAGGCTTTTTGAGGAGGCGTTAAGATGGTGAAATATTTGAAAAAACATATCAGTAGATTCAGTATGCTGTCGGCGGTTTTCGTGTTTTCTCTGTTTTCCATGGCTGCAGCCGAAAATGTTTTTGCGGAGGTTATTCTTGCCGAGGGCCATGAGGCGATGATGCCTGTCTTCATAGCTGAAGATGCATCCGGGAGCACTGAGGAAGCTGCTGAATATCTGGC
>PUNP01000396.1 GCA_003551785.1 Candidatus Brocadiaceae bacterium
AATTGGCCTGGAGCACAGTGCCTACCTCCGGCCACGTGTGCTTGACTGAGCGGCGCTTTCGTGGTTTCCCGGACTTGCTGGCGGTCGCAGGGTCCGGCTCCGGAGCCGGGTCCGGGTTATTGCCGGTGAATATATCCGGATCCGGGTTATTATTATCCTGAGAGCGCTCTTCTTGAGAACTCTCTTCTTGAGAACTCGTTTCTTGAGTATTCACTTCTTGAGAACTCACGTCTTGAGAGCTCAGGTCTTGAGAGCTCTCTTCTTGAGTATTATTTTCTATCCAGGTCATATCTTCCCGACTTAATCTCGAAGCCGCCTGCGCCAGCTCCATTTCCTGCGTGTCTGTGCTCATATGTTTTTCTCCTCGATTTTGAGTTAAATTTTAATATTATCCTGTCTCAATTTGGGACAGGAATTTTTATTTTTTCTGACGGCGACGGCTTGTAAGAACTTTGCACAGGCTCCGCGCAAACGTCGTCGGCAGCTCATCCAGGTTATCGATGACGGCATAGGCGGGGAAAATATGCTTTACGCTGTTTTCCATAATCCCTATGCCGACGGCCTCTATATCGGCCCGGGCGAGCCTCTGGGCCGAATCGCAGGCGTGGCGCATGGTGATGCTCTCGTCCCATGCCCCTGTGACCGGCTCTCCGTCGGTGAGACAAAACAGCACTTTGCGCTGCTCCGGCCGGCGGGCGAGTCTTTTCCCTGCAAACAGAAGACTCTCGCCCAGCGGGGTAAGCGCATGGGGTTTTACTGCCCCCATCCGGGAAGCGCCGCTGCTCCAGGGCTCGCTGAAGTCCTTGAACACAGCGTGGTAGAGCGGTGAAAATCGGCTGTACTGCCTGGCCAGATCTCTCTCAGAGATACCTGTCTGCCGGGATATCTCATAGCGTATGTCTTTTCTGGCGGTGCTGAACCCGATGATCTCGGTGGGAAAGCTGAGCCTTGAGAGCGTCTCGCCGAAGACCAGCCCCAGTTTTTTGCACATATCTATCTGGCGGCCCTGCATGGAACCGGATAAATCCAGCAGAAGAGTGCAGGCGGTGGCCCCGTCATCGCGCAGGGCGGGCTTTCTGAATACGCGGGCTGAGCTGCCGGTGGCCAGCTTATGAAGCCCGCCGGGGTCCAGCTTGCCCCTGCTCTGCTCCCTGCGCCAGTTCTTCTCCGAGCGGCCACGAAGCGTATGCACAAGTCGCCGCATAAGCCCAGCGACCTGCGGACGAAACTTTGCCAGATCGTCTTTCCATCTGTAGCCGCTTTTATCCGGCCTGTCCACTACGTCGTGCTCGGTGGTATAGACGCGGTAGGAGCTTGACGGCTCATCAGAGGGACAAGCGGCCTCTTCGATCCGGCTTTTGAGCTGGCCCATAGGGGAGGCATCTTCTCCAGGCTCCAGGGTGGAGTCCGGATAAGAGGGATTGATGTTATCGCTTTCCGGGTCCCCGTTTTCTTCATTCGCCGGTTCACCGGAGGGCTCTTCGCCTGCTCCCCCGTCGCCGCCCTTATCGGTTTCGGGATCGCCGGAGTCGCTCTCAGGGTCTTCGTCCTGTGCAGCCTCTTCGTCCTGTGCTTCTCCGGCGCTGCTGCCGGTCTCCGGCTCGCTCTCTTCAGGCTGAGCGCCGCCCTCGTCCTGCTGATCTTCGGCGTTTTCGCTTTCCGGAGCTTCGTTTTCCTGTTCACCGTCGCTGCCGGGTTGACTTTGCTCCTGCTGCTCCTGGTCCGTATCGCCGTCTTCAGAGCCGCTCTGCCCGGATGGCTCACCGCTATTACCGCTTGATTCTTCGTCTTGCTGCTGCTGTTCTTGCTCTTTTTGTTGCTCCTGCCGGAGACTCTCCAGCTTATCAGCAAGTTTGAGCCAGATGCTCTCGGCCACAGTGGCAAGCTCCGAGGTGGAGGGGCAGCACAGTACCTGATCGAGCTCCGGTTTGCAGCCTTCCAGGAGCTGATAGATCTCGGGAGGCAGGACCTTAAAATCCTCCAGCCCCTTGGCCCGTGAATACAGTGCCCAGGTGAGCGCCCAGAAGATATCATCGGGCGGCTCCCCGCTTGTGACGTATTCATAGCCCTGCCGGATATTTATTCCCGAACCGGGGAATTTCTCCGACATCAGCTGCTCGACCCGGGCGTCTTCCAGTGTGTTCAGTATGCTGAACGCCTTGGGGCCGTGCTTCTTAGTAAAATCAGCGCCTACGCCGATCTCGGTAAAGAGCGCATGGGAGCATTCATGGTCGGCCCAGCCCCGAAGCGCCCCGATTAACTCTTCGGGGACATCCTCGGGAAGGCTGGGAAGGTATATGGTCTCCCCGTCGGTATGACAGAAAGCGCCTCTAAACACTACACGCATGCCGTATTTCTCAGTCAGAACGCGGCTGACTTTTTCTGTCGTGCTTTCAAGCAGTTTATTTACTGACATCGGCCGAGCCCTCCTTTTCCAGAATATCACCGATGTGGCGCTGGAATATCTCTTCCACAACGCCGCGGTCTTCAGGCGCGAGTCTTGAAAGCAGCGCCACTTCCAGGGCTTGGTAAAGGCTGCCGAGCTGCACCGTCTTGCGGGATATATCAATAAGCCTCCGCGTAGAGAGCGTGCAGAACACCTGGTCGTTCTCCCTGGCTTCTCGCACCGCACCGCCTGCTGCAACCAGACTTTTGATCAGCCTCTTCTTGCACTGCGGGACGAGCCTGCTCAGGATTTCCACCTCGGTTTCCTGCTCCACGTAGCCCACGGTGACAATGGAGTTGAACCGGTCCAGAAATGCGGCGTTAAGAACCCGGGTGCCGGTATAAAGCCCCGTGTCATCGCCGTGCCCGAGCGTGTTGGCCGTGCAGACAAGACGAAACCCCGGGTGAGGCGCGATGATCTCAGCGCCGTTTTGAAGCAGTACCAGCTTGCCGCCGTCCTCCAGCACCTGATGCAGAGCGAACGCTACGCTGGGTTCCAGGCCGTCCACTTCATCCACCAGGCAGATAGCGCCCTGTCTCATGGCGCGGGGAAGGAACCCGTAGTTGAACTTCGTCTCCCCGTCCTGAACGATCCATTCCCCGAGCAGGTCGGCTTCGCAGAGCCCGCCGCTGGCCGCTACTCTTACCACCGGCCAGTTAAGGCGTGTGGCGATCTGCTCGACCAGCGTGCTTTTGCCCGAGCCCGTAGGGCCCACAAGCAGGCAGTTCTCTCCGTGCTGAAGTGACGCCGTGATAAGTTTCCCGATCTCAGAGCGCAGCACGTAGTTCTCTTCATAGGGCGGGACCATCTTATCCGGCACTACATCGGCCATCAGGGTCAGACCGAAGAGCGTGACCTCTTTGCGGAGACCCGTATCGGTCATCCTCACCCGGTTATCACGCAGATACCTGAGCAGGTCATCGCTTATAAGCGGTGCTCCCGGGCATCGCTCATGGTATTTTTCAGGCTTCATCGAGTGAACGTCCCGTATGTGCGAGAACAGCTCGTGCGCGGCGTGTCCGCATAATCCGCAGTAGATTTTCATATGCATATCTCCCGTTTTAATATAAGTTGTAATGTTTGAAGAATAAAGCGAGAGGCCCCCTTAAGTATTTAAAAGAGCCTCTCAAGATACTAAGAGTGTTTTACCGGTAAAGCGGTCAGCCGGACTTTTTATCCGGAATGATCGGGCTGATTACTATGGTAGGTTTAATCCCGCTCGTGCTCTCGCCGTAGCCGTCGATGCGGAAAGGACAGTCACCACGCTTAACGGTGATTCTGGCCGTATGATGCCCGGCGCACGAGAGCAGATCAAGGGCGTTTTGAAGTCGCTTGATATCCGCCATGAACACCGTGCCCTGTTTGTCCGAGGGGATAACCTCACGGTAATTCGGGAAGCGCATGTCATCGGAAGCCGCTTTGTAAACTTCCAGCTTGGCCGAGTTCCCGTCGGACTGCTCGGCCCGCATCTGTCCGTTTTTGCGCGTGAGAGTGACCGGTTTGT
>PUNP01000338.1 GCA_003551785.1 Candidatus Brocadiaceae bacterium
CCGAAAAGTCGGCTTGTAGTGGACGCTTTCAAGCGTCCCCGGGTTTGCGCGGCATATTCCGGACTTCGGAGCCCCTGAAGGGGCTCACTACGAGCCTATTGCAACCTTTTCGGCCAGGCCCTTAGATGCGAAGAAATCAAACGCCGGCGCTTTTTTTGCGCCGCTTACCGTCGCCCCGCTGCCCGCCTGGAGCCGGTGCGGACAAGACGTCCGCGTTCCCGGGGAGGACGTGGTTTACTGATACTTACGAGCACGGGACTAAAAGGCCAAAGCGTAGCCGTAGGAGTGAAAAGGCTAAATAACCAGATCGGTTTAAGTGCGTCATAATCTCTAAAAATAGAGGGCGTTAAATGAATATCCATTCGCAAACAGGCATGGGAAACGCTGAGCAGAAAAGAGGCGCCGATAATCCCTCAATCATTCGCCGGCTCCTGTTGGTGCTGACCCTGGCCGTTGCCCTGATCATGGGTATATTCCTTCTGTGGGATTACCATTCGGGGCGCAGGTCAATGATCTATCACCAGCGCATCGGACTCCAGGAGCAGGCACGAATAATACTGAGAACTCTCCCTGCCCTCGAAGAACCTGGAGAATCGGAAATCCAGCAATACATCGATCAGGCATGTGCGGCAATGGACGAAACAACTTCTCCTGGACACCATATCGTGGTGGAAGTGGGCGATACAGCTTTCCACGCAAACGCCCACCATCACCATACCGCTGAAGATTGGACAAACTTACGGCATGCGGCACAAAGCGACGCAGGGATCGCCACCTATGGAGGAGAAGAAATTGTGGCGGCAAAAGCCGAAAACGGTGGTAAAACCGTCTATGTTTCAAAAAACCTCAGCATTGTTTATGAGGCCATGCGGGCGCAGGTTACGATACGCCTTCTGAGCATCCTTCTCGTCACACTTGTCATAATCCTGGTAACCCGTATGGCAATACACCGTATGCTAAGACGCCCACTCTCGGATACTATAAACATGATGAGAGATTTTGTTGCCGGCAAACGGAACCTCCATATGCCCGATTCCTATCCGAAAGAACTAGAAGTAGTAGCCGGGGCGTTCGAGCGGATGACGGAAGACGTAGAACGGCTCGAAAAAAAACAAGCCATGTGGATCGAAGAAATCCGAGGGATTAATGAAAGTCTCCGTTCCGATATAAATAACATCCCCGGGTTCGATGTGAAAGCTTTTGCAGAACCCGCCGCAGAAGTGAGCAGCGATTTTTACGATGTAATTCCGCTGCCCGCCGGGAAAACACTGTTTTCCATGGGCGATGTCGGTAAACAAGATTTAAGCAGTGCCGTAAAGACCGCGATTCTGCTGAACGTTACCCTTACTCACAATGCAGATGACCATACGCAGCCGCATGAGCTTATGAAATACCTGAATGACACCATTTTGCGTATTGATTCGGAAAATGCTTCGACATCGCTTTTTCTCGCGCTGTGGGACACGGAACAAAGGCAAATAAGTTATGCCTGCGCCGGACACGAAACATGTTATCTTTTGCAACCGGACGGTAAAGAACCCCGAATGGTCAATCTGAAGGCAACCGGCCCCGCACTCGGAAACAAACAGACCGGTTCGTGGGCTACCGCAACTATCAATACCGGTGAAAATAACATGTTAGTTTTGCTGAGCGACGGATTTGCAGAAGTATGGTCGGAAGGGGGTGAGCAATTCGGCCGCGAACGTCTGAGCTCCCTGCTGGCAAAAAACGTGAACGACAGACCGGATGCTATCCTCGAGAAGCTGCAAACAGCCCTTGCAAAACACCGCGGCGAAACCCCAGTTACCGAGGACGTTACCGTGCTTGCAGCAAAGCAAAAGTAAAAACGGATTTGAAAAAAGCCATGTTCAGAAAATTTATAGGACAGAATAAAACCTTGATTCTGGCCTCCCTGGTTCTTCTTCTGATTTTCATTTCCGTGCTGTATGTTGGTATTGACCAGATATATAAGAGAGAATCCGCGCGCCAGCATGAGCAGGAGGTAGCCCAGTTACAGGCGGGAAAAATGACGGTAAAGACATTTTTCGACAATATTGTCAGTGATCTGCGGCTTCTCAGCAGCTTTCCAGCCATTGAAAACTACGTGGAATCGGAGTTCAAGCGCTCCCATGATGAAGTGAAAGAATTATTTTTGCATTTTGCAGAATCAAACTATCAATTTTACAGGTATAAAATCATTGATTCGTCCGGACAGGCCCGGATAGTAGTGGATAACAAACCGCAAGCTGCACCCGAGGTTCTCCCCTACGAAGAATGGCACGGGAAGAAACCACGGGATTATCTCGCGGAACTTCTCGAACTGGAGAAAGATCAAATCCACTCTTCTCCGATAAACTTTCAGGTAGAGTTTGGAGATGAAGAAGTACTTGATGCACCGGTGCTGTGGGTATCCATACCTTTAACAGGCGCCGGCGGAAAGATAGGCGGAATATTTTCTCTTGCAGTAAACATCAGCGAATGCCTGCGACTTCTGCCTGAATCTATACTGGTGCAAACCGAAGAAGACAATCTGATTTTTACAGATCACGACGGGGTTGTCGAATTTCACCAATCCGGCTACGCCTTCCCCGAACATTCAGGCGACCTTTTCGTTTCAGATATGGAAACAATTCATTATACAACGAAAGAGTTTCTGCCCGGCAAAAGTTTGATTCTGGGAATACACCATAAGCATCCGGAGCTCAAGCAGATATTCAACAGAATGGTTGCCGCCACCGTCATGCTCGGCGCCCTGTTCTTCGGCATGGTTTTCGTCATTGACTACGTAAATTTCCAAAAGAATCGGGAAATGGTAAGCGCTGAAAAAGCAATCATATTTTCGCTCGCGAGTCTTGCAGAAGGAAGAGACCCCGAAACAGGAGCACATTTAGCCAGAACAAAAACATACTCAGCACTCCTTGCGGGAGAATTGGCCGAAGACCATAAATTCCACAAAATTATCTCCAGAGATTTCATCGAAAATCTTTCCGAGGCCACCCCCCTGCACGACATAGGAAAAGTCGCGATACCGGACTCCATTTTGCTCAAAGCGGAAAAACTTACCGATGATGAATTTGAAAAAATAAAAGAGCACGTCTCAGCGGGTAAAAAGATCGTTGGAAATGCAATCGATAAGTTCAAACTCAAACAGCCGTTCCTGGCCATGAGCCTGAATATATGTGAGTACCATCATGAAAAGTATAGCGGAGAGGGCTATTGGGGATTGAAAGGCGAGCAGATACCCCTCGAAGCCAGGATATTTGCCCTTTGCGACGCATACGACGCGATTCGCTCTGAAAGACCCTACAAACGCGCATTGCCACACGATAAAGCGGTTGAGAGAATAAAAAAAGATTCCGGGACGCATTTCGACCCGGATGTAGTTAATGCCTTTCTGCGGTGTGAAGAGGACTTCAAAGATATCCGACGGTGAACGAACAAAAACATCTTTTCTTTCGCAATTGGATATTGGTTGTCGGATATTGGATATTCATTTCATTTCGAACATCCTCAATTTGTTAACATGTGTGGTTCTTAGCCCGCTTATTTCACGCGTTTCCGGCGGTGCAGCTGCACGAAAGGCAAGCGCCGACGCTTTTTTGGAAAAAAAGCTTAGCAAAAAACTCTGTCGTATAAAAAGTAAAGTTTTTTGTCCTACTTTTTTTCAAAAAAGTAGGCGCCGCTGGGGACGCGCCCGAAGGGTAAACCGTATTTTACGGAGCTCAGGTACACACTGTAAAATCCGAGTTACCCTAAAAACACTATTTAACATGTTTATTATCAATCCTTTATATTAACTACTGTCGTTGGTTTATGAAATATGCGGGCTAGTGGATCACGACCGGAGAGTGACCTTTGATAGGGGAGGTTTCTTGCATTATGGAAAATTGTGTTTTCTGTAAAATTGCCCGGGGTGATCTGCCCTGCGCGTCTCTGAAAGAA
>PUNP01000921.1 GCA_003551785.1 Candidatus Brocadiaceae bacterium
GTTAGGAGTTAAGAAATGGGATTGCTGGATCTTATTTTCGGTTCCAAGAGAAAGGCAGGAGAAGTTCGTTCTCGTGGCAGTGAGTCTGGCGAGGACATTACATTCATGGATAATTTTATCAGAATTTCATCCATAGGTTTCTTCGGTCAGTTCAGAGAGTCCCCTTCGGGGGAGTGGATTGTAGGCTGGAGCGATAGCAACCCAGAAGGGGGTGTTGGAGGGCATCGTCAGAGTGGGCATGGGAAATATGTTCTTTACAACTCTGTTGAGAAAAAACTGGTTCTCCAAGGCAACTTGGAGAGGCCAAATTCCGCTGATGTAGGAAACAATGGAAGCTTTTCAATTGAAGACTGGCATTTTGGCAGTGACCTATCTGGAACATTCTATGTGTTTTCATGCTTGGGTGATGAGCTTGTTAAGAAGAAGCTATCAGCAAATATCCTGAACAGCGCCATTTCAAATAATGGCCTGTTGGCTGTTTGCCAAACTGCGAATGCCAAGTCCGGAAGTGATGGCAATTTGCTAGTTGGATTTCGTGTAAAGGACGGGAATGAGCTTTTCTCTATAAACCCTTGTACGGGCTGGGCCGAGGCATATGAGTTTGATGAAGAGAATGCTAGATTTGGCGTAGTGTTAAAGGGGGTTGGAACATTCTTTTATAACTCAGAAGGGGCCCTATTAGATCCACAAGCACTGGATTTAGCGCGCTTGCGTAGCGACAGGTACGAGATTTCTCTGTTTGCATCCGAGGACATCGTCAAGTCGGATCAGTCCAGCCAGGAATTGGTGGAAGAGGCCCTCAGAGCTAGCTCAAAAGCACTGGCGTCTGGGGCTGAGACGAATGATCATTGGAAAGCCATGGCTTTAAAGGTGAAAGGTTTGGCCAATGAGCGACTTGGAAAAGATCAAGAGGCGCTCGAAGCATTTGATGCTGCTCTAGCGATTAACTCAAAAATTGGTGTGAAGCGTAACGCTAATGCAATCAGAAAAAGGCTCAACAAATAGAAACTCCTAACAAATGCAGGCAAGGGACGCTCCTGTCGTCGCGCCCCTGCTGCTGGCGTTAGGCAGAAAGAACATCGAGTAGGGATTTATATGTCGGATGAAATAAAAAGGTACGCAAAAGAGCTAAAGGTGCCACGTTTGCTGCATTTTACACAGCTCTCAAATCTGGAAAGCATATTGGCTGAAGGGCTGTTATCCCGGGATAGGATTGCGGGCTTAGCAAACCCACCAGGAATCAATGATGAACTAAGATTGGACAATCATACTAATACTATCTCGTTATCTATCGCTCATCCAAACAGCCAAATGTTTTATAAATATAGAACAGAAAAAGGTGGAGAGTGGTGTGTGATTGGTATCCGCCCTAGAATTCTTTGGAGTCAGGACTGCCTGTTTTGTAAACACAATGCCGCGGATGCTCGAATAAGTGGAATTCCGATTAGTGATCTAGCCGGGATATCTGCCTTTAGGGGTATGTATGATGAAATTCCTGGACATGAATCAAGATCTGATCAGTGTTTAAAGACCTATGATCCGACAGATGTGCAGGCAGAAGTTTTAGTAATCGATTCTGTCGATTTGTCAGATTTTATTGGCGTAGTGTTTCCTAGCCGGCAAGCCAAGAAAAACTATTCAGAGCTGCTGGGCGATATGCAGGCAAAAATTCATGCCGAAAATAAAGGATATTACGCTGCAAGATCTTACAAGCGGAAATATCAATAATGGCTGTTCGCCCTCTTTTTATTCCGAACAAAGACTTCGTAGGAGTCACGGAAAAGCTGATAGATTTTCAGTGGTTTCCCGGTCTCTCCGCATCACAGAAGAAAAGATCAATTGAATCTCTTCATTCTGTAGTTCAGGAAATGGGCTACAAGAGAATACTTGAAATATCAAGTAAGTCTGAAATTGAGCTGGGTGTTAATTTAAGTGCGTTTAACTTAAAAATAAAGACTAAAAAATATGGAAACGAATTCACCGTGGAGACCGCTTTCCAGGGGAGTAAAGTGTTTGAGCGAGGAGGGCCATACAAAGATCTCTTTGGTCTAGATTCACGCTCTGCAAAAAAAGACATTCGGCTTAAGGAGTCAGGGAACTTAGTTGAGTTTGAGTTTTTCGGTAAAAAGTATCCGTTGGTTCCTCGTACATACTTTTATGATTGGATATATATTAACGCCCTTCACCAGGACGTATCGCTATCAGATGAGGTTAAAAGTTATCAGTGTTTTACAGACATTGAATTTAATCCAAAAAGATCAGTAAACTGCCAAGCTCACGCAGTTGCTTTGTACCTAAGCCTTTTTGAACTTGAATTGCTAGAGGATGCATTGGAGTCACCTGAGTCTTTTCTACAGCTCACTAAAGAGCACTATGATAATCAGCGAAGAAATATAGGTGTTCAAGATAGCCTTGTATAAATTGCCTAACCAACGCATGTTGTCGGACTGTTTTTCCGCCGAGCTCCAAAACAGCCGCAAATGCGGACGTTAGGTGAGAGTTGCATGAAAGCTAGGCAGGTATTCCAAGACTGTACATATGCGAGGGACTCTCTGGAGACTGCGCTTGCTGATGAACGCATAGAAGATGCGAAAATCATTTGGTTTGCGGCATTAGCGATGCTCAGGTCGATAGGCCATGTATTACGAAAGGTGGACGCAAAGGAGCTGGGTGAACCCTTTCAACTCCTGTTGGACCAGAGGTTCCAAGCGTGGAAGGACGACCCGATGTTTTACAGCTTCATCGAGAGAGAAAGGAATTCAATTCTTAAGGAATATGATAGTTCTCTTGAAGAGGAGACTGTGCGTAAAGAGAGTCTGCTGGAGTTAAGTGACGGTTCCGTCCTGGCTCTTAGTTCAGGAGAAGCTTTATCGGTAACAACGGAGGTGGCTACTCTCACTAAACGCAGGGGAGAGAGTGCTGGTGTATCTCCAGATGAGGCTCTCACCCTCGCATTAGAATGGTGGGATCGAGAGCTCAAAATCCTCGAAAATGCGGCAGTGTAGAAACCCACCTAACCATCGGCTGCACAGCGACCGATTTTCCGCCGCTTCGCGGCTCCAAACCGGCGCGTGAGCCGAGCGTTGGACGGCACAGCATCGACCGACCATTTTCGAACCAGGGCGGTCGGTCTATCATCATATATGGCGGGGTCTAGTGTTTACTTAGCGATCGCGCTTTGTTAGACCTCTTTCAGAGTGCTTCCTAATAGTGGCACTATCACATGGTAAGTTTTGAGAAACGCTGGGTGACGTATGTACGCATTATCTACAATCTCCGATTTCGGTGCTGTTGATGCTGACAGCGATGACCTTCTTCTCAAAGTGTTTGAGGGGCACGAAGCTTTCGATGCAGTATTGGCGCGTTCACGTTTCTTAGTGACAGGACGAAAGGGATCCGGAAAAACAGCCATATACAAGAAACTTGTGTCAGAGCGCGGGCCTCAGAAGTTTGTGTACGGGCATACCTTCTCAGATTACCCCTGGCATCACCACGACGCGCAGGCACGCGTTGGAATTCCTGACTACGACAAGTTTACGCATAGCTGGAAATACCTGATTTACTTAAGCTTAGCGAAGATTGTCCTGAACCAAGACAACTCCCTTCCGCACAACGATCGTAGCATGGACTGTATGGACCCGATTGAACGTTTTGTTGTCGATACGTACGGTTCGAGAGACCCAGATCTCACACAGGTATTTACTCCTACAAAAGAGATGCGGCTGCGGCCACACTTTGAGATAGACGTAAAAGCACTCAAAGCTGGTATATCCCCGGAACGGGTTCCAATAACTGAGCTACCAACGATTGTTCAGGACGTCAATAGAAACTTGCAGAATCTTCTTCTTTCAAGTGTCAACGAGGAGAACGAGTACTTCATCGCATTTGATGAACTTGACCTAGGGTTCGACCCAGAAAACCTAGATTATAAGA
>PUNP01000513.1 GCA_003551785.1 Candidatus Brocadiaceae bacterium
AGTCAAGAAACTGCGCAACCTTTTCTGCAGGCGCTCTACCAGCATCGCTATCAATTGATTATGAAAGTTTTCAAGGCGGTGAAAAGAAAATACGATCAACTCCGTCTTGAACATAAAGTGCTGAACTTCCAGGACCTCCTTATGCTTTCTGCAAAGCTGCTGCGAGAGGGTGGGGAGGACATTCGCCGGTATTTCCACAGTCGATTCTCGCATCTGCTCGTCGATGAGTTTCAGGACACCGATCCTATCCAGGCAGAGGTGATGATGCTTTTAGCTTCAGAGGATTTTGGTGAATCGGATTGGCGCAGGTGTCGGCCGCGACCGGGTTCGCTTTTTATCGTTGGCGACCCTAAACAGTCGATATACCGATTCCGCCGTGCCGACCTGGTGACTTATAACGCGGTTAAGAAACAGATAAGGGACGGCGGCGGCAAGCTGACGACATTATCGGCGAATTTCCGCAGCCTGAAGCCGATTTTGGATTGGGTTAACGTATCATTTCAGGAAAGGTTTAATTCCGTAGACGCCAAATATTCCCCGGATTATGTGAGAATGGATGCCGGCAAAAATATTTCAGTGGATGAACCGGATCAATGCGTCTGCAAAATTGTCATCCCTGATGTCGGTCGGAAAGTGGATGCCCGTCTGGATTATGAAGTGCCCCTTATCTCCAGTTACATAAAAGAAGCTATAGAGAGCGGAATGACTATCAAATGTCCTAAAGATGACGGTGATGAACGGCCCGTGCGGGCTTCGGATTTTTTGATTGTAACATGGAAAAAGAAGCATATGAGCCGCTATGCCAGGGAACTGGATCAACTAGGTATCCCCAATGCCGTCACCGGTGGCACGGTGCTGAATGAAGTTCCTCAGGTGCGTCAGCTCTACATTTACCTTTCTGCGTTGATACACCCCCATAACCCGGTCTTTCTCGTGGCTGTGCTCAGGAGTGGTTTATTTGGAATAGATGACAGGCTGCTTTATGAGTTTAAAAAAAGCGGTGGCGAATTTGATTGGCGGCAAAATGTGCCGAGTGAGATGGCGGACGCGCAAAGATACAGGATGGAGCGGATATACGATCGTTTTAAAAAGGATCAACGTCTGATCTCTACAATGCCGCCTGTAGCTGCAATAGAACGTTTATCTGACAAACTCGGACTACAGGTCACGGCGGCGGCTTCAGCCGGCGGGAACATTCAAGCCGGCAGCCTCGGCAAAGTTTTTGAGATTTTACGTTCAAAAAGAGCCGATTACTGGTCTATTTCGCAGATGGTGGAATTTCTGGGTGATATAGCTAAGTCTGATGAAGCATATGACGGTGTGCCCGCCAGGTCGCTCAAAGAAGACCCGGTAAGGATCATGAATCTACATAAAGTGAAAGGCTTGCAGGCCCCTATAGTTTTTTTAGCCGACCCATCCGGAAAACAATATGAATCTGCCTTGAAAAAGCGTTTGGACTTTCATATTGACAGGGAAAGTGCAGATTCTGTTTACGGATATTTGAAAATTTCTAAATTATTAGGAGAGTTTCAGTCAAAAATCGTTGCCATTCCCCCCGGGTGGGAAGAAAAGATGGAGGAGGAGTGGCGTTTTCACGAGGCGGAAAATGACCGCTTGCTCTATGTCGCAGCGACGCGCGCCGGGAGTAAGGTAGTTGTTTCACAGCTTGAGAAGTTCAAAAACAGCAATCCATGGCATAGCCTTGAGGAAACTCTATCCTCGGCTCCGGAGCTTTCCCTTGCTGAGGTGGACAGAGGGGGCGAAGAATCTGAGGGTACTGACGGCATGGAGTCGAAAATTGATTTCGAAGCGGAGGAAAGACAGCTTATTCAGATTGATGAAGAGCTTTTAAAGTTCCGGCGGAACGCACTTTTCCAGCCCGGTTTTGAGCGCAGACTTGCTAAGCCGGCTTCTCCTTCGCTATTGGGACTGAGCGGGCAGGAATATGGGAAGGAATGGGGGGAAGTACTTCACCATCTGATAGAAGTGAAATTGCGTGAACCGGATGCGGAACTCTGCTCTTTGGCGGTTTCAGCGGTAAGGCAGAAGAATCTACCGGAATCTTTTATCCAGCCGGCGGTTGATATGGTTGAATCGCTGTTTAAATATCCGGGCGGAGTGCTTGAAAGGGCGTTGAATAGCGAGCTTTTTATGACCGAGGTCCCGTTCCATTATCAAAAAGGAGGTGATGACGGCCACCCCGTTTTCATCAGCGGCGCGATAGACCTGGTTTTCAAGGAAGATGGGGGGTGGGTAATAGTCGATTACAAGACAGATAAATCGGCATCAGAAACACCCGCCCGTGAAAAATTAATGGAGAAATACCGTTCCCAGCTTTGCAGTTATGTCGAAGGGTGGAAGGAATGTACTGGTGAAAAGGTAAAGGAAGCCGGCATTTATTTTACCGAGCCGATGAAGTATGTCGAATTAGAGTTTTATCCCGAACATTTCAAATGATTTTCGGTGTACAGCGTCAAAGTCTTTGCCAAGCTTTTTCTAAAAAGCTGAGCGGCGTTTACTTTCTGCGCATCTGTACCACTGGAGGCTTGTGAGAAAACCGGGATAACCTACGGCTCGAATTCGCAGGAGTCAATTGAATCCCAGCGAGGCGAGCTATGTGTAAAATAGTGTTCATTGAATTAGCATCAAGATGCCTGCGTGTTCAAACTTTGTGCACTCATGGGCGGCATCTGCTGGAGAAAGTAGTTTTTAATTGCAAAAAATGCGTTTTTTTGCAATTATGTGGCAAATTTTCAACTTGAGCTCAGGGATGGCACATAAATTGCTTATATCATTTGTAAGTAATTAGTATGGTTAATTGGATTTTATACATTTTTAAGAGCATAAATAATATGGAGGCACTGCGATGGAGTATGAAAAGGATTCAGCATGGGTAATGGAACAGATTTCCGAACATAATGTTAAATTTATAAAATTTTGGTTTACTGACGTGCTGGGCTCACTTAAGAGTTTTTCTGTGACCGACGACGAGATTGCAGGTGCTTTTGAGGACGGAATGGGGTTTGATGGTTCTTCCATTGAGGGGTATGCACGGATAGAAGAGAGCGACATGATTGCGATACCCGATCCGAAAACTTTTACGCTCCTGCCCTGGCGTGAAAATGAGAGCATCAATGTTGCTCGTATGTTTTGCGACATTGTTACTCCTGAAGGCAAGCCGTATGACGGTGATCCGCGATATGTGCTTAAGCGTAACATAGGTAAGGCAAAGGAAATGGGGTATGATTTTTACGCCGGACCTGAACTTGAATTTTTCTATTTTCGTAACAGCGGAGGCACCGAGACGCTTGATTCCGGCGGTTATTTTGACCTGACACCACTGGATACGGCCAGTGACCTGCGGCGTGATACGATTTTCACTTTGCGGAAAATGGACATACCGGTTGAATACAGCCATCATGAAGTTGCGCATAGCCAGCATGAAATCGATCTCCGGTACCAGGAAGGGCTCAAAATGGCCGATGCTGCTATGACCTACAGGCTTATCGTAAAGCAGATAGCGCTCCAGCATGGTGTATATGCGACTTTTATGCCCAAGCCGCTTTACGGCCAAAATGGCAGTGGGATGCATACCCATATGTCTCTTTTTAAGGGAGAGCAGAATGCTTTTTTTGATCCGCAAGACGCTTATAGTCTCTCCGGCGAAGCGCGCAGTTTTATCGCCGGGCTTTTAGAGCATGCAAAGGAAATAACCGCCGTGGTGGCCCAATGGGTCAATTCTTACAAAAGACTTGTTCCCGGTTATGAAGCTCCGGTTTATGTTTCCTGGGCAAGAAGAAATCGTTCGGCTCTTGTGCGCGTACCTATGTATAAACCCGGCAAAGAAAAAGCAACCCGTGTAGAATTCCGCTGTCCGGACCCGGCTTGTAATCCCTATCTTGCCTTTGCGGTCATGCTGGCGGCAGGCTTG
>PUNP01000792.1 GCA_003551785.1 Candidatus Brocadiaceae bacterium
AAGCGAAGCGGCAGGTTCAGGGACTTTGAGTCGCCGCAGCCGGCTGAGGACGGCATCGAAAAATTTGGGGCCGAACGAGAGAGTGACGGCGGCAAACACCAGTGTCGCCGCAAGAACAAATACGATCGTCCCCATGGTCATCACCGCTTCAGTGAAAAACCCCAGAATCAGTGCAAAAACTACCCATCCGGCCACATCGTTGATCGTCAATGCCGACATGATGAGCAAACCGATGTCGGTGCGATAGACCTTAAGCTCCTGAATAATTTTTGCGGTGACAGGCAAAGCACTTATAGTCATGATCGCCCCAACAAAAAGGGCAAAGGCAATGATGGTTCCGTCATCACCAAGATAGCGACGAGGCATAAAGAGGCAGGGGATGAAAGCGATGAGCATGGGTAAAATCAAGTCAGTGAAAGAAAGAACGGTGGCCGGTCCGCGCTGGCGCCAGGCGGTGGCAAGATTAGTGTCAAGCCCTGCATCGAGCATAAAGAAGAGTATGCCTATCCAGGCAAAAGTATCGAGCATGTGCTGCTGAGTTGCATCAGGCGGGAAGAGCATAGATTGGAACTGCGGCGCAAATCGCCCCAGTATCGTAGCGCCCAACAAAACACCGACTAAAATTTCAGATGTTATCGCAGGTTGCCCCCAGCGACGAAAAATCTCCCCCAGCCCCCGGGCAAGCCCCAGCAGCACGGTGAGCTGGATAAGAAACATAAGAATGTTATGTTCAGAAAGCTGTTCCATAGCTTTTCACCTTGAGCATATTAAATATAAATTTCCTTTGAAGGTATATTTTACCTTTTCTATCATATCCGTTTCTGCCTTGGAGAGCAAGAATCTACCTGGGTATGCGATCTTTCGGAGCAAAACGATGAGAATATACCTTTGGCTACGCTGCAAGTAACCGTTCACCCGGTGAAGCTGCAATAGATGCTGAACAAGAAAGTCAATGTTTAGTGCCTGAACAAAACCATTGCAGTAACTTATTATTCTTTTTCTCGCTCCTCAAACTGCAAGTAGGGGTAACTGTTTTCCTCTTCCATAGCCCAGATATCTTCGAAATTCCACGCTTCAAAAATGTCGCGCTCCATCATTTCAGAGGTGGTTTTGGGCATGCTTCCCGCGGTGGTGTCTTCCTGGCCGGTTGTTTGCTTGTCATAGTAACTGTTGCGGACACTTCCTAAAAAATTTCTGGCAACCAGCCCGGCCGTTCTATCCTCTCCCTGGACTTTTCCGACAGCATAACTCTGAATAATATCTCCTCTGTTACCACCGACAAGTCCAGCTACCGCATCTTGTCCGGTCACGTCTCCCGTTGCATAAGTGCATGCTATGGCCCCTTCAGTTCCACCGACAAGGCCTCCGACAAATTCATTGCCCATAACCTCGCCGGTGGAGTAGCTTAGGGAAACCGCCCCTTCATTTCCCCCGACGACGCCACCTGTCTTTTCCGCCCCTTCGGTATTTCCGGCAACGGAACACTCAGTTATTTCTCCCATATTTCCTCCGACAAGAATGCCCGTGAACACTTCTCCTCTGACATCTCCGCTTGCATAACATTGAGTAATCAAACCTTCGTTCCCTCCGACGAGCCCGCCCACGCCATAATCGCCTGAGATATCGACGTTTTTCAATCTGACATGAGAAATCACAGCGTTTTCGCCCACTGCGACAAACAGTCCCACGCCTGAACTTTCCGGCCGTTCAATGCTTAAATTCTCTATTTCATACCCTTTGCCGTCATAGCTGCCTTGTAAGCCCTCGTAATCATCCATGCTCTTGTAATGCCCCATAGGTTCCCACCCATCACCGTCCTCGTATTCGCTCAGGTCAATGTCGGAGATTTGCTTGAAGTGTTTATCCAGATGATGACGTATGTTATCGAGTTGCTCCGCCGTCTCAACCAAATAGGGATCATCTTCCGATCCGCTGCCGCCGGCAAAGTTTTTCTGTTCACCGGTTGCGTTTACTGCAGATGAGAAGGAAAGAAAAGTAATACCATATACGCTTATGATTATTTTCAATATTTTTTTTTGCATAGTGAAAGTCTCCTGTGGATCGGATGTTGTTCTTGGTGCACCCGGATATCCATACCTTCGTAGTAAATATCCATCAAACCACCGTGACAACCACACAGGGATAAAGTGGAAAGGGCCAATAGGGACTTGGCCGAAAAGGTGCACATGAACTGTATAGTCAGTCAAGGATGCCTGTCATACTTCCCGCCTGTGGCATTTTGGCTCTTTTCGGCCAAGCTCATAGGGCGTCCATTGATAGTTTACCCTTGATACTCTATCTCTTATGATTATTCACGGAGGGCCTGCTCCTCATAAGCTTATGACATTATTGCGCTCCTATTTTTATATAGTAAACCATAAAACCAGGTATATCAAACAAAAGTTTTTGCCAAGCTTTTTTCAAAAAGCGGAGCGGCGTTTGACATTTGCCACATATGCACCACTGAAAACGCGTGAAATGTACGGATTACGGGATTCACTGAGGACTTGCCTGAAACATCTGAAAACCGAGAATTTGAAGTGGTTTGAGGTTTCATATATAATATTATATTATACAAATAGGACAACTCTTACTTGGGCAATCAAAATGAATGCAAAGGAAATGCTTGGTATCAGCCTTATCGTTCTGGTAATATTTGTCGGTGCGCTGGTTCTGCTGACCCGTTCTGCTGAAACTGACCGTCGCGCCGAAACGCTGACGTTATACTGCGCCGCCGGAATTCGTGCCCCTGTTGAAGATGCCATTAGAGAATATCAGGATTATTATCAGGAAACCCTGGGCCGCTCTATCCGTATAAAGACCGAGTATGCCGGTTCAGGTACCCTGCTCAGCCGACTTAAAGTTGAGCGTGAAGGAGACCTGTATCTGGCCGGGGACCATTCTTTCATTGATACTGCACGGGAGGACGGTATCGTTGAGGAATCGCTTCAGCTCGCCTCAATGACGCCTGTCATAGCGCTTTCTGGAAGTGCAGCCGGGGATATCCAATCTATTCAGGATTTATTTGATGGCGATTACCGCATTGCTATCGGTGTGCCGGACGGCACTGCGGTCGGCGTCGCTACCCGTGCCGCACTGAAAACCATCGGAAAATGGGAAGAGTTCGAAGCCGTCCTCGATGTAACGAAACCGACCGTCAACGACCTGGGCACCGACGTTCAGATCGGTGCAGCCGACGTGGCAATTATCTGGGACGTGACCGCCCGCCAGTTCGGACTCGATTATGTCAGAGACGAAGCTCTGGAGGCCGAGAGGGCACATGTTGAAATCGGCGTGCTTTCCTTTTCAGAGCAGCCGAACGCCGCTCTGCATTTCGCCCGATTTTTGTCAGCGGAGGACAGGGGACTGCGGCACTTCGAAAACCACCACTTTGAAACGCAACCTGGAGACATTTGGGAAGAAAAGCCGGAAGTTAACTTCTTTAGCGGTGCGCTGAACAGACGCGCTTTGGAACCTATAATAGAAAGGTTCGAGCAGAGGGAGGGCGTGCGTGTCAATACCCTTTACCAGGGCTGTGGCGCACTCAATGCTCAGATGGCCGCCATACGGGAACAAAACCCCGATATGGGTTTCCCGGACGCGTATCTGGCATGTGATGTTTACTATCTCGATCCTGTAAGCGATTGGTTTACCGATAAGTATGCTGTTTCATCTACCAGGATGGTGATAGCAACTCAGAACGGCAATCCTCACAATATTCAGAGCCTTGAGGACCTTACACAGCCGGGGCTGCGCATTGTGGTCGGTCACCCCACCCATTGCACCATAGGGGGCCTGACCAAACGGCTCTTCAAAGCGAAGGGGTTGTATGAAGAGATAATGGAAAACGTAGTCGAGCAGCAGCCGTCTTCCGGCATGATGGTGCCGCCGGTGGCCAGCGGGGCGGCGGATGTCT
>PUNP01000381.1 GCA_003551785.1 Candidatus Brocadiaceae bacterium
ACTCAGCCCGTAAAGCCCGTAGATCAGTTCGTTGAGTGCGGATTCTTCTTTTTCGATCTGGACGTCGGTTGTTTCGATTTCTGCGTCTATCTCGATCAGGCGCTTTCTTAACTGCTCGTGGTCGGTGGTGCGGAGGTTGGTCAGGAGCTTGACCAGCTTCTTCGCATCAAAACTCTCCGTGACGTTCATATCGCGCAACGCGTGGCGCCACTGTGCCGCTATCAGTTCGGTGTCCGGGTCGTCGTAGCGCGTCAGCACCGGGCAGCCGTCGATTTTCTGGTGCAGCTCGTCTTCGGTGTTTTCGACCGTGAGTAAAGCGCCGGCATGCAGGCGGGCGTTGAGCTCTTCGTAATGTCCGTCGCGGACGGCGTCGCGTCGGCTTTTCGCCCAGGCGCCCAGCTCGCGCCCTTTCAGTTCGGACGGCGCTTCGGGCGAGTTTTTCCAATCATTGACCGTGCCGATGTCCGCCCATAGCCAGCGGTCCGGGCGCTTGTCTTTCGCAGTCTGCGGGCTGTTGAGCCGTTCATCGAATTTTTGAACAAGATCCCGGCGATGGGTGTGTAACTCCTGCAGTTTCACCGCTCGTTGCCCAACCTCTGCTTTTTCCGAATCCGTGGCGTCCGGCACCGGCAGCGGGGCGATGAATTGTTTGTTGGCCTCGAAATATCCGCCTCGCTTTAATTTTGCAATCCGGCGAAAGACAAAATCTGCCAGAGGGGAATTAAGTATCCCTAAAAGATACCAACCCCCTTCTTTTGAATAGGGCAGAATACCAATGACTCTTACGTTATCAACACTGATAGTTCTGGGTCTGACCGGAGCAAGTCATTGTTTGAAAAAGGTCTATATAATGCTTAGAAAGGTGGTTATCAAGCGGTTCATTAGCACTTTTCGGGCTCTTTTTTCGGGTGGTCGCTATTCATCCCCGGGGCTGTGGTGCTAAACGACGCTGCACCTCCACCCCGGGCTACTGTTCAAACACCCATTCGGGGCTGGATATCAATCATCCTCCTCACGAAAGAAGAGGCGGCGTCGAATGGTTTCCCTGCCATGCATATACCAGCTGCCTCGGTCCGACCCCGGTTGCGTTTATTTCAGCTGCGTTTCAACTGAAAATAGAGCGCTCACTTAACGAAATATTGCAAATTTCCAGCATTTTGCTTTTTGAGAAAGAGCCTATAGGACAACTACTTACGAAAACAGATTCTCAGGTTGAGAAAACGTTGGATTATAAACCATTATTTTGAAAGAGCATAAGATGGGACAGTAGTGTTTGGCATTTTTGAATTCATGTTCCGTTCGTTCTCTTGACTTTTGACACATTATAGATTTGAATTTATGGGTCATGTCGAATATAATTTAAAAGAGATCAAATGAAAGTTGAGGAATCCCAAAAACATTTGATTAGGCAAGGGGCATTATCGAAAGAAAAACCCAGATGAAATTATATGTAGAATTATGCAAATCATCTGAACAATTTCTTATCATGTCCTGAATAAAAATTATATGACTAGAAAAGGTAATAAAATGACATATGAATCGGTTGATAAGATGCAGAATGCGCTTGGAAATGAAGTGTTTAATTATGCAAAATCTAAAAAAAAAGCGGCTGGTCGAGCATTAGGCACTATAGTTGAAATTATTACTTATTATCTGTTGAAAGCATGGGGTTTTAACAACTCCACTTCTATAGAAAAAAAACTGGCCGAGTATGGTAATGAAGAAATTTCGCATAATGTTGAATATTCTTTACATCCTATACTTAATCACTATGAAGTGAATATTCCCATTGATGGCAAGTCAATCACAGCCCATAAAATATTAAAAGCTTTGAAAAAGAAATTTGAAGGAGACGATAAAACAGATTTTTCTATGTTTGAAAAAAAGAACCCATTATTAGACAGTCATGGGATTCTTCGTAATGCATGCACTATCGGTGAAGTAGATTCGGGAGAAACTTTTTTACTTGCAAGTTTTCAAAATATTGGGAATCAAAATCCAGATTATCAAGTTTTAGTTTTTGAGCAATCAAAAAAACCTTACGCCATTTTTGAATGTAAGAGGGTTGGGATTGAGGAGGGTAATAAAAAAGGTCCTCAGACTATTGAAAAGGCAAAGCAAGGAGCCTATGTTGCAAGAACTGCTTCATCTTTACAAAAAATAAGGAGTAATTCGGGGGAAAAAATTGGTATTATTTATCGTTCAGACAACGAACCATATATTAAGCCTTATGTTGACTTAATGGAGGAAGTAATTTATTCTGAGGATAGTGAACTTCTTCAGCGTTTTGTCTTAACTGTTGGTGTTGTAAGTAATCATGGGAATTGGTTTACTGAAAAAAATCAGAATAAGGAAATGAAAGTTTTAGCTCATTCTTACGATTGGCTAATTTTTTTAACTGATAAGGCAATAGCACAATTTATTGATGAACTGATTCTTAATCCATCTGATGAATATACTGAAGTACAGGAAGCTTTCAAAAACAGTTATAAGGCTGATAAAGAAAGGAATGAGTTCACTAAAGTCAAGATGAGGTTTCAAGCTGATGCTGTTTTACGTAAATATTTTACAGATAATTTAAATAGAATTGAAAGTTGGTTTAATATAATAGCACCTGCTAATAAATCCATTGGTGAATTAAAAGATGAACTCGTAGAACTACGTTCGAAAAATTGGAGAGATATATTGTGAGTGCTGGAAGAAAAGTTAATTCTAAAAGCCAAAGTTGGGGAACCCCTCCAAAATACGTGAAAGCTGTCCGACGTTTTTTTGAAGGTAACATTGAACTAGATCCATGTTCCAGCAAAAATTCAATTGTTAATGCTAAGACTGAATTTATGCTTCCGTTCAATGATGGATTAGAAGAAGAGTGGAACTATTCCAATATCTATGTAAATCCCCCGTATGGTGCAGATAGGAATAGAGGAACTACAATAAAAGATTGGTTGTCTAAATGTGTATCGTCTCACGAAAAATATGGTTCTGAAATATTAGCATTAATTCCGGTTGCTACAAATACAAGGCATTGGAAACAAAGCGTTTTTGGGAAAGCAAAAGCCATTTGTTTTCTTTATGATACGCGACTAAAGTTTCTTGAGAATGGTGAAAAAGGGGGTAAAGGGGCACCTATGGCTTGTTCAATGGTTTATTGGGGGATATGTTATGAAAAATTCTACGATGTTTTTATAAACTATGGTGCAGTAATAGATATATCCCACTTGCTTGGAGAGGAAATAGAAAACGAAAGGTTACACCTTTGGTCACAAACAAAAAAAAATAAAGAATATTCGAAACAAGGGACTTTATAGGGGTATGAAGTTTTTGGGTAAGCTTTTTCAAAAAGCTTTGTCGGTAGCCGTTATAGCCGTTTTGCCTTTATGAATTATTTTTTGTCCCTTTTAAAGCCCTTTCGTAGCCGCTGAGTGTCAATAAGCGTACACCTTTACGAGTTAGATCGGCGTACACTTTTACGAGTTGCGAGACTCCGTATTTGATTCCTTTTTTATAAAATAATATAATTTTAATTGCCCATGTGGAGGAGAGGGATCTTGCTGGGAAGCAACCCGAGCGCCGACACGGGTGACTATGCGTGGGGGCCGTTTCTTTCGAGATACTACCTTTTTTCTTCCCCGTTCTGCGGATTGCCCACCACGCAGTCGAACCCGCCGCGCTCGAACACTCCCGGGAACGCCTCCTGCCAGTCGAACACGTTGATCAGCTCGCGCTCCTCTTCGCTGAAAAGCCCCATCTGACGCTGGCCGCGGTAAAAATCCGGCCCGACCAGGCTGTTGCCGCACAGAATATTCTCGTCGAGCTTCGACAGTTTCTGCCCCGGCCCGGCGGTGTGCATCCAGAGCGCCAGCTTGGTGATCTCGACCGATTCCGCGTTGATATCCACGCCGTAGATGTTG